>JALWRB010000539.1 GCA_027077875.1 Candidatus Heimdallarchaeota archaeon | reverse complement strand
CTCGGCAACCCGTTTTAGATCCTGAGATATGGACACCTCATTCATAAGAGTTTATGGATTACCGGATTCATATATATTCCGATGGTACTGATTGGAGTATTGTCTAGTAATTTTAGTTCTTCTGTTATCGATAATTCATCTGTCTCTGTTATATTGGCAGGCTTATGGATAGTCCTGAGAATCCTGCGTATTATTAACTTATCTTTATTAGGAGAATGTTAATCTTGAAGATATATTATTCTTCTGGAGGTCTCACCAACCCTTATAACCCAGATCGACTAATGTCATGTTATGGGTGAGTTTGAACTGACGGAGGAACTGAGATCCGCATTGAAGGAGAGCATCGAGAAGCGAGGGTTGGAGGGGACCATTCACAGACTGATGGTTCCAGAAGCACGCGACGATATCCAGACAATTCTCCACCTATGGAATTATCCTGGAGACATCAATCTGAAAAAGGCGAGGGTCTTGCCACTGATATACCGCCTCTCCCTATCCTTAAGGAGACAACTGTACAACAAGGCAGACCCACTGTTGAAAGAAATTGTCGAGCAGGTTTCAGAAGGAGCAAAAATCACCGATATCATTTCACTTGATGACCTTCTGCACAAGGATCTCAAGGACCTAATTGGAAAGTGAGATCACTTGAATATAGCCCTAACCCCAATGATGAGAACTTATCTGGCAGTGATGTAGAAAAACCAAAAGCCTCTCACACGAGACCATTTCTACGTGACACAAATCGCTCTTCGATCATTAACAGAACATACCGCTTCGACTGGAATTACGTACCTACCTGATATTGCTGATTACAACTGGGTATCTGCCACATCCCGAATGGTCACCAATATCTCTAATACCTAACCACATTATCTAATCTTTCTCCGTAGATACCACATTGTCCAAATGGATGCGAAGCAACCTCTGTATAGTACCCAAATAGTTTCCACGTGATTTCCAATCCTATGGGCCTCCAACAGGATGATCCAACCACGAGGTACTTCAATAAGAAGACACAGAGGAACCAATCAAAAGACTTACAGAAGAGCTTACCATTTGAAGAACCACCCGGATGAGCATATCGAGAATATGTATTTCAAGGATATGGGTGACTTTCATAGAAACATTTCTTGGATCTTATAATTCACGAGAGACAAGAGTATCAGACTGCAGATTGTGTTACTAATCTGAATACAACTAAGAGATGAACCTCATTGCCGCAAATCTCTTGTACTAGATTTGCATGTAGTTCTCACCGCTCTCAGGGTCTTCCTGCCTGGGACAACCTTTAATATTTGTTCCTTGTAGTAATTGTTGTGAGAATAGCTGAGTGGTTATCCATTTTCCTCTATCCCCTTTTATTCGGTTTTCTCTTATATTACACCTTGACCAATGGTGACGGATGGCTTCGTATCTACCTTAGTTTGCTCTCAGTAGGGGCTATAGTTATTGGTCCGATTATTCAGTATGACTTCATTCGTAATCCAGCTAAGTACGTTGATCTTACGGATTAGCCTTTGGTAGTCTCGGATCCGCTCCTCTCGTTTTATGAGAGGTGATTAGGTTATCGTATACCAGATATTAAATACAGGTAGATTCTGTAATACTTCGAGTGTCCTGAAAAATGCTTATATATTGAGAGCAGAGTAATAATTTATGAGTGATGGGGTGGAATTCTGTAACTCCTGCGACACCTTAGTTGAGTATAAGAATACAGATGAAGGGGTACAACCATACTGCAAAGAGTGCGATTGCTATCTGGACGAGAATGGCAACAGAGTAGCAAAGGAGTATGATCTTGAGTCTAACGGGAAGGAATATGATGTGCCGTTTTACCTGAGGGATCGGATATACATTAATGGACATTATATCGCAAAGAATTATAGGGATGACCCCTATAGCTTGTCCATTATTCAGTTCAAAAAATTGAATGTGGAAAAGATTGAGAAGTTCATTGAGGTATTCAATAACTGGTTTAGCAGACAGGAAGTGAGTGGTAGCTACTTGCTCTGCAAGGTACCACCACATGAGCCTCAGGATAGAAACAGCTGGTTCAGTGATACATCATTGGACAAGATGATCAAGCAATTGGCAAAGAGTAACCGCAGAATTAGGGACGGGAGTGATGTACTGATTAGAACCAAAGAGATTGAGAGGCTCTCGATGAGCGGTAAGAGAGAGACCAGTGTCCATGCAGAATCTATAGCGGTGGATGGTGATGTCACTAGCGAGAAAATTATCCTACTTGACGACATCCTGACCTCAGGTAATTCTCTCATTGTCTGTAAAAGGAAGTTGCTCGAAGCAGGAGCTTTAATAGTTCACTGTTTCGTATTGGGTAGGACCAAATGGGAGAACAAATAATAGAGACTACCGATCCCGATTTTCCAGAGCAGTTACATGGCATCAAAGAGCCGGTGAGCAGACTGTACTATCGGGGTGACCTCTCGGTTCTCGAAAAGGACG
>JALWRB010000538.1 GCA_027077875.1 Candidatus Heimdallarchaeota archaeon | reverse complement strand
ATTTATATTGTGTATCCCGTTCTAGAACTATGGAACTCTATGTCAAGCAGTCGAAGAAACTCCTCTTCCGGACGCTCAACTGCTGCGAGAGCCAGATCATCCCGTACCAGAATGCAGAGGACATAAGCCGTGACCTCTTACTCAAGGCAGTCACCGGTCTTGCAGGTGGACTCTACAACCGGGGCTCTACCTGCGGTGTGGTCTTCGGAGCCGCGATCAACTTGGCACAGAAGCGGCTCGGGGATGACTGGAGTCCCGCTATCGAGCGTGAACTGCTGATGCAGGCAGGGAGATACGTAGACTGGTTCACGGGAGAATTCGGCGGTACGCTCTGCAGAGACCGGACGGGGTTGGACTTCCAGACGATCAAGGGGAAGGTGGGTCTGTTGATCCCCAAGAAGGCCAAGGGCTGCGTGAAGCAGTCAGCACTGAGCATGAAGTTCCTTCTTGGTCAGGGAGAAGAAGAGGAGATCAATCACATCGACGAACCATACGCCCACTGCGGGACTGACGTACTGGTTGCCATCAGGGAGAAGACCGGTATCGGAGACGTGGATATTGAGCGAATAACTACAGTTCTTGACGGAGGTATCGGGCTCAAGGGAGGGAGCTGTGCCGCACTTGCCGGTGGGGTCATCGCCCTCGGACTCACCCACGGCAATGAGCACAGCAAGGAGGATGCATTCAGGTTCAGGCACATCTTCAAGGGCGTCTCCCGGAAATTCTCAAAGCTCACCAACTCGCTCATCGACGATTTCGAAAAGAGGTACGGGTCTCTCGAGTGCAGTGGAATAACCAATTGCTCCTTCAACTCATTCGACGAATTCCAAGAGACCAGAGAGAGGTGTTCCCCGATCGTGGAGTGGGTCACCCAGCAGGTAGAGCTCAGACTTGTCGACTCCACTTGAGCTTATCCAACAACTGTTGACAATATCCGAACCAGCTCACCCCATAAGCTTAGAGAGCTCCTCGAAGAACCTCCTGAAGGTCTGCTCCCGCTTGGCAAACTTAGACTCATTGCGAGCCAGCATCGCCCATCGCTTAGGTATCTTTTCGACTGTCTTGATGCACTCCTCAAGATTCTCACCTCGATCATAGGACGTCAGCAGGCTCTTGTGAATCTGGAAGAATTCCGAATCCCCCTCAAGGAAGTGGGCGTCGTACATGATCTTCGCCTCCAAGGACTTCGGTGCCTCCCTCTCCTTCATCAACTCGATCACTGTACCAGCTGTACCCTCGTCGACCCCCTCCTCCACCATCGCCGTCCTCGCTTCCTGTGGGTCCATTCCGTGGACAATGATGAGCAAGGTCAGTACATCGACGTCCGCTCGGACGACGTCATCAAACTCCATAGCACGTGCAATGACCCTCTCGACATGAGCCCTTCCGTGCATCCTGTCCTTCTCCCCAATCCTTTCCTTCAGTCTCTCGAATATCTCTTCCATACCACTGTATATCGGCGGGCCATTAGAAAGTTGGCCAAACCAAGAGGAATTTTGTCAATTTGCTTCGAACAAATCCACAATACTCATTCAAATTTCAGGAAGGACACGAACTCCCTGAATGTCAGATCCCTCCTCATCACCCCGAGATATACCAGACGCACAACCAGCAGGATGTCCAAGATGACGAACATCTGCACCAGCACATTGGACATAGAGTTGTAGCTCACCGCTACGAATGAGCGGATCTCTGTCGTGATGTTCATGTGGACAATGTACGTGATCTTGGAGGCTGGTTGTATCCCGGGAAGACCCTTGTCCTCCTTGAGTAGGTAGGCCGTGATCACCCCACCATCCAGCCTCAGGTCCACGAGCGACACCGAATCCTCCGCGCTGTACGGCACCGAGATGTAGAGAATGGAACCACTATCAAAGTCGAAAGTCCCGTCCACGGACACGAGGTAGGTCGAGCTGAAGTACGTCCAGTTGTCCGCACTCGTCTGCTGCTCCATGGTGATTCCAGGTTTGGTGTCCCCTCCCAGACTTAGCTCGGGAGCATCACCCAGCCGCTGTCCGCTGACCGCAAGATGATTCAGCTTCCAACCAAAGACCAAGATCACGGGTGAGCCAATGAGGATGATGACCATGAGGACCAATCCGTAATTTACCTTCACAACCCTCCTTCCACTCGGGTGGATATAAGAATATAGGAACTCCCCCCTCATCAACTCGTGGTTCTCCCTGTTCATCCCCTATCTCGTCAGCTTATCCATTATCACCGCTATCCCTGCTCTGCTTTTGCATTCCCCCGCTCCTCTTCCCTCCTCCCTTATTCCTCTCCCATTTGCTCACGCCCTGACGACATCTCCTCACAAGACTTATCTTGCAGGGGACGGATGGCTGTCAGTGACCCTCGTCTGGATTTCCCTCACCTCTCTCCTGATCCTCTACTTCGCCGTCCACATCCCACTGGATATCACCATGTCGAGGAGGAAAACCGAGCTGACCACGCACGACGTAGAAGAGGATCCACA
>JALWRB010000537.1 GCA_027077875.1 Candidatus Heimdallarchaeota archaeon | reverse complement strand
TGATATTACTGTCTATGTCCATGTCATGAGAGGGATGGTGTTGAATTCTTCGCTCACTGCTATCCAGAAAGGTATCAAGCTAAGAATCCTACCAGATGTCATCGAAGAATATGAGATCTCTGATAAACAATTGCTGGAGATCTCCAATGAAATTCTGGACACGATGAAAAAGCTGTATGATCTAATCGATAGGGCGAAAAAGACAAATCGGTCTGTACATAGATGCGCGGAAGACTATGAGAGGGATGCACAGTCAACCCTTGATCAGTATCCAATGACTTCATAGGTGTTTGACATTGATAGATTGACGAAAAATATAAATAATATGAAAAATAATTATTCCTATGAAGGGGAGTGTACCATCCATACTTCTCAGTAAAAATTGCACCAAGTTATACTACATAACTCACAACACCAATTTGAATCAGATAAAAAAATTGGGGATACTGCCTAGAAATGAGGTGACAAGGCAGGGGCTAAAATTCGTAGATATCTCAAATAAGAGCGTAAATAAGAGGCGAACAAAAAGAGTGACATCGGACACAGGTAAGGTTATTAATGACCTTCATGATTTCGTACCTCTCTATTTCAACGATGACAACCCCATGTACTATCAGATTCAAAACAATCGTGATGGTAGGGCAGACTGGGGTAAAAAAAATGTGACCATTCTCAGAATAGATTTTAGTGTTGCAGCCAGAGCAGTCTTTTACAGTGATGGTAATGCTGCTAACAATGACACCAAGATATACGCGGATCTCAACACTATTGGACAAAATATTGACTGGGATATAGTGATAAATAGACTAGCTTTCTCGAAAGATTGGAAGAGGAAGAAGATGGCTGAGATATTTTTCAAAGAAGTCCCGCCAGAATACATAGAATTTCCTCCCTATAATGACACCCATACTAACTCGAATAATTTTTCAATTGTAGTTTAACATTAACCCGATATACATATTAATTGTAGAATGGCATCGATTAAATACTTTTGGACAGTACATAAAACAATCCTATAACGTGTTGTTATGTGCTGAAGTAGTGATTGGTTGTAAATAATCCGCAATTTTCTTCATACTTCAAAAGAAAATTATTTGATATAGGATGTAAATATAACTATCGACTCTAAATTGAGTAGTTTTTATTATTTAAAAACATTCTATTCACAAATATGTGTTGGACAAGAAATGTCATACTTGTGGTATCTTGAATTTCCAACTTCACAGAATTCTAAAATTATTATGTCCTAAATTTGTGTATATGTCTAGTAGCGGATCTCCAGAATTGTGGCTGCGTGGTCACTCACCTCATTAAGCAGTATGTCGGCCCGTCTGATCATCGGTCTCAGATCCTGTGAAGTGAAGATGTAGTCGATCCGCCAGCCCTTGTCCTCCCCTTTAGTGCGTGAGGACCACCACGTGAACCTCTTTACTCCAGGATTGAGTTCCCTGAAGCTGTCGACCATACCCAACGAGCTGATCGCTTCAGCTTCCTCGCGGGTGCAGCCCGGGATCTCCGAACGCGAGTTGTAGTGCAGGTCCAAATCCGTGTGAGCGATGTTGAAGTCACCGGCAAGGACATGCCTCTCCTGACCTTGGATCTCTTGCCGTAGTCGGTCAAGGTAGTCCAGTTTCTCCCTCAGGGCCTCTACTTTCCCCTTCCTCTTGGAGGGAAAACCCGCGGGCACATAGCTGTTGCTCAGCAGTATCCCATCCAGACTCACTTGGAGGAATCTCCCATCCCAGCTGCTCACCTCCTCAGCCTGCAGCTTGGTGTATGTCGCCACACCTGAGTGCCCCTTCCTCAAGCCGGGATGGATGTAGCTGTAGTATCCAGAGAGAAAGCCCTCTCCGATCTGAGCAGGGGTTGCCCTGATCTCCTGCAGACAGATGACATCCGGGTCGACCGATCTGAGAAAGCCGTCCAACCCTTTGCGCCGGGCTGCACGTATCCCGTTGACGTTCAGGGACAGAATTTTCAGCTACTCCTCCCCCTTCAGGAACCGTCTTGCCCTCCTCATCTCTTGGATGAAGCCGTCAAGACTCTCCGCCTCGATGTCCGATATCAGGGAGTCCACCGCCTCGCGGATCTCCCCGAAGAGCACTCCTCTCTGCCTGTTAATCCTCTGGATGTGGTAATAGAGCGTGGGATTCTCCTCGTGGAGCTCGACGGTGGTGGCGAACTGCTTGAGAAAGGTCGTTCCTGCAGAGCTTAGGAGCTTATCTATCCCGTAGCTGGAGTTGAGCAGAACTCGTCCGTTGAGCAGGTTAAGGAAGTGGGACAGGTCGAGTGAGTACAGCATTAGGTTGTCGTGCTCCTCGAGGGGAACAGGGACAAGATTTGCCAGCGTGGAACCGAAGATTTCCTCGACCTTGCTCATGATCTCTTTGTCCCTCCCTGAGTGCACGCAGATCAGGATGTTCCTCCCCGAGAGGTGCCTAACTCCGGGCCCGAACATTGGGTGGATGGAGACGAGC
>JALWRB010000536.1 GCA_027077875.1 Candidatus Heimdallarchaeota archaeon | reverse complement strand
AGATCCAACGGGGTCTGGGTTCTGGAGGAAGGTGGCCGACTGAATATGGAATTCAGCTGTCACGACCATTCTACGCACTGAAAATTTGGTTCATGCTCAAGGAGAACGGAACTGAAAAGTACGATACACTCGTTACCCAGAACATGGATCAGGCGAGATATCTCCAGAAGAGAGTGCAAGAAGAGAGGGATCTGGAGATCCTTGCACCTGTAAAGCTCAATGTTGTTTGCTTCAGGTTCAAGTCAGATGGTATCGACGAGGAGAAGTTGAACGAGGTGAACAGGGAGATACTCATGCGACTCCACGAGAGCGGGGAGGCAGCGCCATCCTATACCACATTAAATGGAAGATTCGCAATCAGACTTGCAATTACCAATCACAGATCGAGGTACTCTGATTTTGACTATCTGGTTGAACGTGTTATTGAGAAAGGAAATGATATTCTCTCAACTATGTATTGACTCGCTTTCGGGTAGCATCGACTAGATCTATCTTGATCACATAACGATATGCAGCGATCACCCCAAACATGGATGCGATGAATGCAGAAACAATTGACAGGATATAGGTATCTGGTGTTACTACCGTCTCAAGTACCATCAACCCATCCATCAGTGACTTGTTCACCAAGTCACTGACATAATATCCAATGGGTATAGCAAAAAGGGAGCCAAAAATAACAATGAAGAGAGACTGTGACAGGATGATCTTCATCAATGTCCTTCTCTTACTACCCAACGCTCTGAGGTTAACGAACTCCATCTCTCGGCTCATTGCATCCAAGACTACAGTGTTGAAGGTGAATAAGGCAACTATGGTCATACCGATGAGCATTACTATCCCAACCATAGCGAAGAATCCCTCCATCATGACGTTGATACCCTCCTTTACATCCTGGGAAGAGAGGATCAGTCCGATGGGAAGTCCTGTCTTGAGCAGGTTATCTTTCAGCTCCTTCTCCGATATGCTCCCGTCCATCTTCACAAGGTATCCAGAGATGTTATTGCCGTAACCAAGCAGATCCTGCGCCCGCGGGATGGACATGTAAACTCCCCCTCCGAGCATCTCATCCGCGAGATTCGAGACCTTGAATGTCGAGTTGAACACCTCCACATTGTCATCCATTGAGACATCTAGATCTGAGGCGAGAATAGAGCCCAGGACTATTCCGTCACCACTGCTTGACAACCTGAGTTTAAGCTTCCGGAGATTTGAGTTGACCTCGTAAGCGTAGAGCTGTGTTGAGAATGACTTACCATTGGCTTTAACCTCGACCTGTCGGGTAATGTACTGCTCGTAGGAGGAAATCCCCTCAACCGAATCGACAACAGACTGTACCTGAGATGGGTCGAGGGGTGTCGAGAATACAACCTGTAGATCGTACTTCTCATAGTTATCGAAATTCTTGTCTAACCCCACGGTGAATGTTGTGACCATCGCGAACGAGGAGATCATCAGGACCAAGCTAATGGAGTAGGTAAGGATGGTCAGCAATGTTCTCCTTTTCTTCTGGAACAGACCACGGAGAGGGATCTTTGAAGTAGGTTTCTTGAATGTAGGGAGCGTCTCCAGCATCTTCTCAACAAGTGAACGCTTCTTGTACGATGCAGTTATGTACATACTGCTCATGGCCTCTCTAGGTTCAATGCTAGCTGATGAAAGTGAGGCGAGAAATCCGATAACGACCACGAGAGCGAAGTTGATGCCAACTGCCTCCGTAAATGCAGTCAGAATTAGTTCTGAGTTGACATACGGTAGTCCTAGTATAGAGACATACGTTATTGCCAACTGCTCGGACATCCACCACCCGGTAGGAATACCAAGGAGCACCCCGAACAAACCAAGAGTACTCGCTATTGAGGTGTAGTGCATCGTCACTCTTTTCTTACTTCCACCCAATGCCCTCATTGTCCCAACATAATTACGCTGGTTGGCAATGAGCTTCGATACATTGTCGTAGACAGCAAACAGGGCAATCAGGAGTACTACTCCTCCAAATACTCTGGCTATGTCACCGAGAGAATCGACGTCTGCAGACTTCATCTTTGTGTTCGCCTCGTCCTCGTATTTCACAAAGGACACCTGCGGAGATATCTTCAACAACTCATCCCTTACCTCCTCGATCTTGGCGTCGAAGGTCTTCTCACTCTTGACCACATCAGGGTCGAACCTCACCACGACCTCATTGACCATGTCAGTCATACCGAAGAGAGATTGGAGAGTGTGCAAAGGTACCCATCCCACTGGAAATCCCTTGAGGTCCGGTAACCCGTTGAACGGATTAACGTTATAGCTGAACTCTGCAGAGAATACCTCTGCCTTGATTGAGAAGTTATACTCACCGAGATATGTATTAGGGAGGGTGACATTGTCTCCGAGGTTGAGATTGTGATACTGGAAGAATTTTGTGGCAAAGAGGATCGAGTTGTCGGTCCCGGTTCTAAGATCTGAACCATTCAGGAGATAGACGTCATCTAC
>JALWRB010000535.1 GCA_027077875.1 Candidatus Heimdallarchaeota archaeon | reverse complement strand
CATCATCTACGAAGCGGGGAGTGGTAATGTGGTGGAAGTGATATCTAACAATCTGAGGGATCGTATACTGACGATTTTCACCTTTATCGAGATGCTGGATGTGAGCAATGTCAGTTCTTTCACCTTCCAGGACATCGGTGAGCTTGTGAACTACTGTAACCAGTTGGTCACATTTCAAAGGGAAATTCTAGTGCTCTTCCCGAGGTCTGAAGAGGGTGAGGACAATGAGGTAATGACCTGTGTGATTTGCTCTAATACAGTCCGGAATGCTGAGAATATCTGCCTCATTGACTGTTGTGGTACCTACTACCACAGGTCGCATCTCAGTACATGGTTCCTCACCAAGACGAGTTGTCCGTACTGTTCGCGTACTGACTTCTCGGTATACGAGCTCAACCGGATGGACGGTTTCGTCTTCGAGTCACAGACCTCTATTCGTGAGGAAAATTAATGTCAAGAATCGTTCACTGTGCCGAAAAACCAGAGGTTTATTTATAAATATGTGGTGTAAAATATATGGTATGGATGTGGTTAATTTATGTCGCCGATTTTCTTTATTACTTCCTTTGGTTCAGTCTTTGTTCTCAGCTTACTGATTTACCTCCTTGTAATTGTGACGAAGATGGACGGGACGTCTAAATTGAAGCGCATGGGTTTTGATGTGAAGATATCTTCTGATTCCACATACTATACCGTAAGATCCACGAATCTGATCGCTCGGGTTCGGGGCCATGGTGGTAGGTACTCGATAAGGTTCCGTTTTCCTGAATTAGGGTACATCCCGCAGTCTTATGACCGGGTATTTGTGGTCAAGGAACTCACGAAGGTGGGTGATATACTGAGTCACGGAACAAAGATTAACTACTTTGGGAAGAACAGGATCAGAGGGCTAAGCAGTGAAGAGGTTGTTGAGACACTGAGTATGTTAGAGCGTGATGCCAAGATCCTCTCGGTTGAGTGGAGAAAGATCCAAGAAGATATCGAGAGATCTCGAAGCAAAATCATCAGGGTCGCAATCGAATTCGAACCTGAACTAGAGAGTAGAACATGCATCTTCTGCTATGACGATGTGACTGAAGACATTCACACATTGGAGTGCTGTTCGTTACTTGTTCACAGAGGTCACCTCCAGATCTGGTTGAGAGAGAATTCCAGATGTCCTAATTGCAGATCTCCAGTTCCAGCGCTTCCAAGGTTAGAGGCTCCATAATCTCTTTCACCCTCTATATTTCTCGTGCGAATGCACCGAATCATACATATTGGATAGGTGGATATATCAAAAAATCATTGGTTTGGCCGACATTATGGTAGAAAAAATTAAAAACAGAAAAATTAATGGAAAAATATTATGAATGTTGATTTCGTCAAAAACTCCCGGTTCTGGTTGATCTTTATCCAGGGTGTAATCGCATTTGGCGCATTCGCAGGGGGTAGTATGCTACTACTTAGCCCTGAGGGGAGCCCGGGATTACAGCTTGACAAGGTGGTTCTAGAGGGTTCTCCCTTCACAAACTTCCTCGTACCTGCGATAATTCTTATCTCTGTGATAGGTATTGGGCACGTGTTGGGGGTGATATTATCTCTAATGGAATACAGGAAGGCAGCACTTTATGGTCTTCTTATGGGGATCACGTTGTTCTCATGGTTAACCATCCAGGTCGTGTTAATTGGTTTTCACTTCCTACAACCAATCCATTATGCCATGGGGATCGTGGAGCTTATATCTGCGTATAAATTACGTAAAAGCAATAGTTTTGATTAAACAATATTTCCAAAATATTCAAGTCTGAATTATTTTTCTATGGATCCTTAGTAGACGAAGATCTGAACTGACAGGTATACCATCCAGTAGACAGTGCTCCATATGATGCCCCATCGGTACTGGAGCCCCCTGTCCAGCCACGATTGTGTGATTATCAACGAGGAGGGGACAACGAGGATGAAGAGGAAGATGCTGAGATACGGTGTTGGTCTTATGACTTGGATTTGCTCGAAGATCCTTGGGAAACTGTAGCTCGCAATTCCCGCGAACAAACCGGTGATGGCCACTCCTATGGTTGTGATGAGAAGCGCTCTCCCGTTCAGGGCCCTCCATCTCACCTCCATGAGCTCCTCCTTGGTCGGCATGGATTCTGTGCTTCTGATGAAACGGTCGATCACCTTGGGTCTCTCTCCATTCGGGAGCTGTCCGATGATCAGTGCCACACTGGCTATGGCTGACCGTGACGGTATGACATCAGCCACATCTATATCGTTGCCAAGTTCGAGGTTCCGGATGTTCTCGAAATAGTTGGGGATTCGGGTGAGTGACTGCCTGCCTCCGCTTATGAGCTCCTCACGCATTTTCCCGAATTCCATCAGGGCCTCCCTCCACCCCTCTAACCTGATGGCCTTGTTGTAGAATAGGGCGAGAGACTGAATTACGGTGAGGGCTGTGATGATCTCGATGACAACAACAGGTGCTTCTACATAGCGGAACAT
>JALWRB010000534.1 GCA_027077875.1 Candidatus Heimdallarchaeota archaeon | reverse complement strand
GAAGGTGAAAGAACTGACATTGCTCACATCCAGCATCTCGATAAAGGTGAAAATCGTCAGTATACGATCCCTCAGATTGTTAGATATCACTTCCACCACATTACCACTCCCCGCTTCGTAGATGATGCCATCACGTGGATAGACCGATCCAAAGTCCTCGTCGTATGGACTGAAGACCCCCTCCCTATAAATGGCAAGGTTCCCTGTGACTGGAATGAGTTGGGGGAAGCGGGCATAGCATAGATAATCCCCATCCTTCGTCACCATAACTTGAAACTGCACATTTTCCTTCTCCATAAAGAAGCTCACATCCTTACCTGTGAGCTGGGCCTCGTAGCTCATTTCCCCCAGCGAAATTGGATCATCGGTCAGGTCAAAACCAGCACGGAGGAGGGTCTCCCCAAGAGTACGCCTTGCAACCTCTCTCATTAGACGCCGTCTCCTCAGTGCAGGTAGAAGAAAGTACATGAAAAGAACACCTACCCCTATAAGAAGGGGCACAATGGCTTCGTAGACCACAAGCTCATTACCAAGACGTGCGATAAAAACAATTCTGTCACAGTGTAGACAGTCGCGTACATCCACACGGATTTAACCACACTGCATGAACCGTGAGCAAAGAGATCTAAGGCACTAAAGACTTATAAATACGAATCGGTGAGGAGAGAATAATGGGCTATGGGAAAAAATTAGCCAAGGACCTCCTGACTGGAAGAGAGGATCCTGAATATATATATTACCGCCTGAATTACCGCAACAGTTTCCAGTTTTTCGAAGAGATTATGAACTCAATCAATATTCTGAAGAACCCACAATTCAGACCACTCCTCATCAATGTCCTCTACCATCTGTTTGAGTGTCAGAAACAGATGAGAAAGGAGTATCAGGAAACACTGGATTTGAGCATAATCAACATGATCCTGAATGCCAGAGGAAGAATAAATTGGAGAATATCTTCAATGGAGGATCTGGAAACCGTCCTAGAACTATTTCAGGAACTTGGGTTCAATGTTGGATCTACCGAATGCTACAGGAAACTTATTCTGAGCCGTTACAAAATAAGATTTGCCTTCGGAGAAAGACGATATCGGATATACTACCAGAAGGTGTTCGGAGAAAATGTACCTTGCAAAATCCCCAAACTCATCCTCTTTGACGCAGAGGTATTCACGTCGGCATGGCATTATGGAATATACCTCGAAGAGGTTATACCGTGGTTCAATGAGACGGTATGGGACGAAGCAAAGAAGATCAGAAGGCAGATTGACAGGGAGTGCAAGATATGTGCTCGACAAGAAGAACTGGAAATCCACCATGTCATACCGAAATCAAGAGGAGGTCTTAATTTCTTAGAGAACCTCATCACCCTCTGTACCAAGTGCCATAAAGAAGTTCATCTCGGATGGGATATGGGCTTCAGTAATTGCAGCGATGTACAAGAATTAGAATTATAGTAATGGTCTTTATCAATTCACATGACAGCTCCATCGATAACAAACCACACTGATTCAGCACAGGGTGCAATCCAAATCTCGATACCAAACAAACAATTAAAAAACATGGAAGGTCATAGAGCTTTGAGCACCAACTTCAGGTGATCAATAGGCGGGTTTGCCAAGCCAGGTCAACGGCGTTGGGTTTAGGTCCCAATCTCTTAGGAGTTCGTGAGTTCAAATCTCACATCCGCCATTCACAATGCATACCAGTCCATGAATTGGATCTCACACATGTTTTCTGATTTTCCTTTTCCATATCGTGACGGAAATGGTTGCGACTAGGGTCCCGATGAAGAGATAGCTTGCCCGGTCGGTAGTTGACGGGATATCGAGAGATGATGTGCTTGGTACAGAGCTGATAGAATTGACTGAAGATTGTGATGATGAGGTTGCGCTATCAGATTTTTCATGAGATGTGGTGGAACTACTTGTTGTGGTTTCACTGCTGCTTATCGAGGAGATTGAGGTGCTGCTAGTGGTATCTGTCGGACTGTTAGTTGATGTGGTCGTGACCTCTGTCGTTGTGGAAGAAGTTTCAGAGGAGTTTGGATAGCTATAGATGGGGTTGAAATACTTCAGAGGTTCGAGGGAGAGCGAGACATTGCTGTTCCCGATTAGTTGCACGAATGCGCCAGATACAGATCGATCTAGCTGTACATTGAAACCGTCTGAATTCACATTTGAAATGTTGAAAGACGTGTCGGTGTAGTTTCCGTTCCTGTCGACTAACCTCACACTCTCGATCTGCTCGGGATAGTTCCGTCCGAATGTCTTGATTGAAAGATTATTGTCGTCGATACCAGTGACGTAGAACGAGTTTAGTGTCCCGACATGCTTCTGGAGTGTGTACGAGTATCCGCTGTCATTTCCTGAGATATATCTTACTCTGTACCAGAAATTGCTGCTATTCTCCTTGAAGACCGTGGATAGTGTTGCATTGTCCGGAGTCAAGTTGTTGTTGCCAGTTGTATTGAATGGGATTTTCTCCCACGATGCACCCCGGTCAAAGGATCGTTGGAAGACAGTCTTAGTCCTGTTGTCATGATATGGGATGTTTACCTGCATGTGGGTCTGGTTGTAGCGGGTGATCCACGGGATGAACATCGCTGGGACTGTCTCATTGGCACCGGGGTTGATTTCGATCCATCGTGTGGCAGAGTTTCCTGCCGCATCCATCAGGTCGACTGACATGAATGTGTTCTTCTCGATGGTGAGGTTTTGGTAGAAGGTCGGGATGAAGTTGTTCTCATCGCTCCACTCCCGGTACATTCTGTACTGTTGGTGAATTCCTTTTAGAATCTGAACTTTTACCGAGACCAGATTATCGTCTTGGGGATTTAGCTCGAAGACCTGGCCCTTGTAGAGCTTTGTGTCCCAGTTAGGAGTAGTGCCATTGATTGTGAATGTCGGAGGAGTTCGATCGATCCTGAACAAGGTACTTCGAGTAAAACTCGATCCTCCTCTCCTGAAGACAACAGTGAAGTTGTGCTCTCCTTCAGTTAGTCCTGTGATCTTCTGCAATGGCTGGATATCTACCATATTACCGTCGAGGTATGCGGTCGTGTCCCAGCCACCGGTGAAGTCAACCGTGAGCTCGGTCTCTCTGAAGACACCACCATCGTAGGGATACCTTATCCACGGACGATCGAGTCCCTTGAATTGGTGGATCAGGACAAGTTTGAGTGCTTCCGCCAGCGAGGGATCGCTCAGTTGGGAGGTGATGTATATCCCAAAATGGACAACACTTCCCCCGTATGGTCCGAATGGGATTTTCTCGTAGAACTTGATACCCCTGTCGAGCTGCTTGAAAGAGGATTGCCAGTCACCAATAATATGTGCATTCGGAGTGAGAAGCGTGTTCTCCTCATGGGAATTGTACCTTTCACCGATCCTCCCATATCCACTCTCGGTTAGTTCGAGAGCAATGGGATGGGGGTTCGTGCCATTGGTCCTTAACTTAGATCCGGCCATGTCTCCCTTACTGAAGGTGGAGTACCGATTTCCGATAAAATCGAAGTTCTCGCGAGTAGACCATGTATTTACGAACCGTCCCTTGTACAGATCGGTCTGGGTAGCGTTCTCTCCGTCAAATTCCCATGCATGCCCATTGAACTGTTGCAGGGTGTTTGTCTCCTCGTTGTACTCGACCTCACCGAAAAAAGAGTTCCCGTTAAGGATGACCACATTACCCCCAGCTTGCACGAATCTCACAACATTCAGATACTCCTCCATCGTGACATACTCATTGTGCTGGAAGATCAGTGTGTGATATAGTGGAAGTCCATCCTCTGTGAAGATTCGACCAGCGTGGACATCTTGGTCATTGATCTGGAAGAGGTTATTCGGATCTATACCACTATTGATCAGTGCAGTGTTGATTTTAGATGGCATGGTACTTGTCTGATAGACATTCACAAAAAATTGACTAGTATCTTTCTTGTATCTAAAGAAGGTATAAAATGAACGATAAGCTGCGTCCGTGAAAGTCTGGTGAACCACTGCAACCCTAATTTTAGAAAGATCATCTTCTGAGTTAGGGGTTGTGGTTCTGACACTCATCTCTGGTTCACCAAATCCAGAGCCTATAGAACCGAGTAGAAGAAAGAGAACGATAACCGATTTTTCGATAGGAGTCAATCAAAATCACCATGTGTTGAAAAATTTATAAATATTCTTCTTTAGGACTGATTGACCCCATATCGATCTTTTCCATTGGGCATGTTAAGCTCATTGCTGAGTATTAGAATGTCAGTTCCAGAGAAGGTATCAGAGAGGACTGTCGTATTCAACTGCTCAATCGTTAATCACTCTGTTCAAGGAATATTCCAATCCAGATTTTATACAACAGGGTATTTACCGAGGAGCTTAGAGGGTGAGGAGTTGAATGCAACGAACTGTATTACTTTTCCCCCGTAGCTGAACTTCGGGATCATCCATGTAAATGGATCGAATAGATTGTGAGGGATATGGAGCACCTCACCGCCCTTGAGCTTGTTGATATAACGACTGAATGCATGATGAGAAGCGGGGTCATCGACGAGATAGGTAGAGTCAAATTTCTGGAGGTTGAGAATTGTGTTATCCAAGCTCTGTCCGCCGAGGCACAGTCTAAATAATTCGCTCAACAAAGTGACCGAGATCATGTCTGCATTGAGTATCCGGGGAACTGTTCTCAATTCACTAAGAAACGCATCGACCTTCTCGAAATCCATTCTGCCTTTCAAACAGTCTTGGACGTAAAGTGTCGCGATTGAGTAATTCAGGTCGAAGAGACTAGATATACGAATATCCGAAAAATCCTCTTCAAGGGTTTTGAACAATAAAGTCCTCTGTTCAGGTGCTTCTTCGTACCCGTCATTTTCATCTAAGAGGAAGAGAAGCTCTATGACTTTCATCAGGATGGAGACGGCTACAGGTGTGAAAGGGGACTTGCTTATAGCGAAACCGAACGTCTTCATCAACGATCGTAATTTCACATAGAGTTTGAGACCATCGTCAATTTGGTCGACAAGCTCTTTATTCTCAAAGCCCTCACGGTATAAATACTTGATCCGTTGCTTAAAGTTGAAGTACTCACGACCGAAATTGGCCATAATGAAGACCCGATTCTCCCAAGGGTTGTCATTTCGGGAAATTTGCCCCCTGTCGTACATATCAATCACAAGGTCTAGTCCTCGATCGAGCAACGACTGGACATCAGACAATTCACCGAATAGACCATCAATTCCTCCCAATATCGAGAGAGTTTCAGCGGGATAAGTTGCCATAACAGTGGAGACTACCTCGGAGAAGTGGAGTAGATTTGATACAACGGCATCGATATCTGAGAATATAGACTCTGTTTCCTTCTTTGATGGAATGTCATTGATGACAATTTCAAGAATGACCCTGAGAGTTTCAAAATTACGAAAATATTGTGAGATCCACTCTAGATGTGTCTCCTCGTCGACTGCAATCGAGCTCACAATCGCACCTCTGTACAGGACGCATACCCCGTCATACAACTTGTACACCATTTCTATCCCAATCTTCTTCTCATCTATCAGGTTGCGAATCATCTCTTTGGGATAAATCTCCGTTGGTTCCGGGAGCCCACTGAGCAGGTCAGAGAGGGTCATAGCGAAGGAAGTGACCTTCTCGACCTCCTCACGGGCGACGTAGATATAATTTACGAGCAGATAGTATAGAAGTGACTGACCCAGCATCGAGACCTCGGAGAGTTCAGGGGTGATCGGGATATGGTTGAAGACAGGTTTCAGCTCGACAAGTATCTTGAGCAACTCGTCGGAGTATCGTGTATCCGTCCTCGATACGTCGGAGTAAAACAGCTCATTCATCTTCCTTCCGATCTCATTTATCCTGTTCTTCAGGTAAATCCGGGACTGAAGATGGCTTTTACCATCAATTCCGTCTAAATAGGATTTCATGTCGGAAATTATCCCTGAGATCTCACTGAATATGGTCATATCCTTATTCATGAATGGTAGGGAGATATATATTCCTATTCACTTAAATCTAGGAAACTTCTCCTCTGTGATTTACTGAACTGGATCCAGAAGGTGCCCGACGTCTTGACCTTCGGGAACTGTGCTCAGAATATCAGATAATACCGTAGTGGGTACAGGAGTGTAGTTGGTTGGAAGTGAGAGGGCTAGATCCCTCACCGCTCGTATGGTCTTCCCTACCTCCTTGGTGTCCATCTCAATCAGTTTCCCTAAGAGCACATCCACATTTGATCCTCGACCACCGTGCTTCTCTAACCCAATCTGGGTGGAGACCTTGTGCACATATTTCGTCGGTGATCCTTTTGGGACCTTTCCGTCTTTGAGTAACTGGTAGAATTTCCATAACCTGTTGACCCGTAGATCTATTCCCCAACTGGAGACAATCAAACAGGCCTCCTCGAACATCACCCGTGTCAACCTACGGGTGACCTCCTCCCTAAGACCTTGAGGATAGGGGAGTTTGCGAAGAGCAAGAGCGGGAGAGACGACATTGAGCACGAGCTTTCTATAGAGCTCTGCCTCTAGGTCCCCTGTGATCTCGCAGTTGAAGCGGGAGAGGATTTTGCAAAGGTCAAGGGAGCACTCTCCCACAACTGTCGGAGCTTCTCTGTGGTAATATACAAGGTCAGAGCGGACGAGTGTGGCGGACCACCAGATTAATCCACCGCACACCTTGTTCTCCGGAAACGACTCCCTAATCATCGGGAGGTTATCCACACCGTTTTGTAGACTGAGGAGAACAGTGCTTTTTTCCACCACAAGGTTCTCCAAGACAGAACTGGTCTGTTGTCCTTGGCAGGTGATAATCACGAGGTCGTAGCTACCCTCTCCTCTCGATACGACTGGAAGTCTGGCACTCTCTTCGACTACCCCCGTAACGGTGAGAGTTACGATACCTTCATCACGACGCCTCATGAGTGTGACGTCATGCTCAGAGGCCAGAAGGACACCGAGGACTGACCCAATGGATCCTGCACCCGCAATAAGTACCTTCACGGGATACCAATCGGTTAGACCGTTTAAGTCTTTGCCACTCCCACCCTTGAAATTCGCGAAAATACCAGATATTGAGCTGAAAGACACCCAGAATCTTTGGAATATGACCCTTCACTTACCTCTATATTTTTAGCCTCTACTTACTAGCACAGACTGAGTAATATGGGTTTCCAGACAGGTCCATTACATGACGTTCTAAACTTAAACTTGTGGGCTAGAAGAAGTAGCCTGTGGCCTATGACCTTCGGGATTATGTGCTGCGCTTTGGAGATGATGGCCAGTGGTATTGGTAGATTCGACGGAGAGAGATTCGGGGTAATCTATCGACCTTCCCCTAGGCAGTCAGACGCCATCGTGGTCAACGGACCCGTAAGCCACAAGATGGCCCCCCGACTTCGGCTCCTCTGGGATCAGATTCCAGAACCCAAGTGGGCAATTGCGATGGGAGAGTGTGCAACCTCCGGTGGCCCGTTCTGGGAGGCCTACAGCATCATCGGTGGAGCAGATGAGATCATCCCTATCGACGTCTACCTCCCTGGATGTCCGGTTCGACCCGAGGCACTGTTCTTCGGAATCGGTAAGATCCAGCAGAAGATCAAGGCTGGGAAGAAGTGGGTGAGACCTAAAGTCCCTGACTTCGTTGACGAAGAGGCCCAGGCACTAGTAGATGGTAAGGCCAACAAAGCAGGTTGGGCGAACATGCCGATCGAGGACGTAGAGAGTATCCCCGCACAGGGACCACTCGCAAGGAACGCGACCTTCGAGGATCTTGCCTCTGTTAGAGTTCAGGGCTACCCCCACGAGGAGAATATCCCTACCCGTGGAAAGGAGCTTGAGAGAGAAGTCGAGCAGTAAATTTTACCCGACTATTCAATCACCACCACTAATAACAGAATAAAACCTAACCACAAGCCCCATAACCGTTAATTTCAGTTAGAAAGCTGTCCCTAATAGAGATGTTATATACTCCGAGTCAGGTATAAGAACACCTGAGATTCTAGGGAGAGAACAGGATGCAGATACAGAAAGCAATGCCACTACCACCACCAGAAGAGGATACGCCCATACACTGGATCAAAGTGGAGGAGGCAAGGGAGCACAATCTCAAGGGTATAGATGTGAGGGTGCCCAAGAATAGGTTCGTGGTTGTCACAGGCCTATCAGGATCTGGAAAATCCAGTCTTGCCATCGATACACTCTTTGTCGAAGGGCAGAGGCGTTTCGTCGAGTCCTTAAGCTCCTATGCCCGACAGTTTCTTGGTCAGATGGAGAAGCCCCACGTGAAATCTATCTCTGGGCTCAGTCCAGCGATCTGCATAGAACAGAAATCCGCCTCCCACAATCCTCGAAGTACAGTTGCTACAGTCACCGAGATCATGGACTACCTAAGGCTGTTCTATGCCTCCATTGGGATACCACACTGCCCTGAGTGCGGGACCGCAGTGAAGGGGTTGTCCGCAGAGGAGATGGTAAATCACATTCTCGAACTCCCGGAGGGATCGAAGATCAGGATAATATCTCCGATCGTGAAGAACGAGAAGGGCACCTTCAAGCGTCTCTTCGAGAATCTACGGAAGCAGGGTTACATCAGGCTTGAGGTTAATGGACAGGAGGTTAACCTTGACGACGGAATTCCAGTACTTGACAAGTCGTATCGTCACTATATCAATATAATCCTTGATAGGATGGTTATCAAGAAAGGGATCACTAGCCAGCTGACCACCTCGGTCGAGATGGCTCTTGAGAAATCAGAGGGAGAGCTAATCGTCGATGTAGTGGATCGGGAGAATCCGAGGCGGATAGAGCTCTACGAGTATGCAGGGTGTCCAACACACGGTTTCTCCATCTCGGAACTCGCTGCACGTATGTTCTCATTCAATAATCCGATGGGGGCATGTCCCGAGTGTATGGGACTCGGAAAGGTGATGGAAATGGACCCTGATCTTCTGATACCGGACAAAACACTATCTGTAAGAGAGGGGGCGATACTCTCCGTCAAACCCAATGACGATAGCTGGCAGATGCAGGGGATAGAATCAGTACTCAAACACTACGGCTACGACCTCGACACACCCATCGAGTACCTCCCCAAGAAGGTCCTGAAAGTCCTCCTCTATGGCTCTGGGAAAGAGAAGATTAAGTTCGAAAAGGAGATGGAGAGCAAGGACGGGAGTAGCACGTGGATTTACAGCGCAGAGAAGCCCACGGAGGGGATCATCAATGGTCTGAAGAGACGACACAGGCAGACTTCCTCTGACGGAATGCGCAGGTACTACGAGCAATTCATGAGTGACAAAGACTGCACCAGCTGCAATGGAATGAAATTAAGACCTGCGTCCTTAGGAGTGCTGGTGAATGGCAAGAACATCATGGAGGTGAACAACATGTCCGTGAGCGAGGCACTAGAATTCTTCAGTAACCTCGAGTTGACCACGGTCGAGCAACAGATCACCGAGCAGATCCTGAAGGAGATAAAGAGCAGACTGAACTTCTTAGCAGCGGTGGGGCTTGACTACCTCACGTTGGACAGGAAGGCGTCCACACTATCAGGAGGCGAGGCACAACGTATTCGTCTAGCCACGCAAATTGGCAGCCGATTGACAGGTGTGATGTATGTCCTTGACGAACCGTCCATCGGTCTTCATCAGAAGGACAACAAGAGGCTACTCGAGACCTTCTTCGAGCTCAGAGATCTGGGGAATACCGTCATTGTAATTGAGCACGATGAGGAGACAATAAGGTCTGCAGATTATATAATTGACATGGGGCCACTAGCTGGAATAAACGGTGGTGAAATCGTCGCGGAGGGGACACCCGAACAGATCATGAACAACGAGGATTCGCTCACCGCTAAGTACCTTAAACATGAGATGGTCATCGAGACCCCGAAAATCAGGAGAAAAGGAAAGGCGAGTTTGACTATCA
>JALWRB010000533.1 GCA_027077875.1 Candidatus Heimdallarchaeota archaeon | reverse complement strand
ATTGAACTTGACGTATCATATGACTCCTTTGCGTAGGTATTCAAATGAGAGACATAGAATGCATTAGACAATAGATCCACAACATTCGATCGAGTAGCAGTATTTGTATTGTATGAACGAGCGAATACACCACCAGAAAGAAGAGACAAACCGGATATAGTAGTAATCTTCAAATTCGAGTCAACATAATTGACCAGAGCATCCATCTCAGTTGTTAGAGTCTGCCAATAATATACCTCTGCTAAAATAGCATAAGATTCGAACTGATTGTCATCCGAACGGGTGATTGAAGCGTAGTCTCCAGCAGTAAAAGCGAGTGGATCACCATCCTCTGCATAGTCAGTGATGCTCAGCTGCTCCCTGTAGTCTCCACTAGCTGGACTGAACATGTCATCAATTCTTGGAGTGATATTCTGAAGACGTGAACTCAGAACGTTGCTATCAAAGCCTAGAGTGAAAGACGGATCCAAATTTCCAGCAAACCATGTGATCTCACCCAGCGCCATCAGCATGTAGACATTATCAGCAAGGTAGAGAACATAATCGTTTCCTGCAGGATTTGATTCAGATGGACGGTAGAAGAACAGTCCACTTGATACAAGCATCGCATCCTCTGCACTCTTGTACAGGTTATATGCTATCTCGAGGTATTTTGCCATGGTCTCTGGATAGAAATTGGGATCATCACTATTGGATTTACCGAGAATATCCGCAGACTTTAACAGACCATAAACTGATAACCCAATGGCCTTGGCATAGCCGGGATCGTTAGGTGTTAGATCCTTGAGATCCGTACCATTGTTCATGTAATTGATGTACTGTGTCGAATTGAGATAGTCCTGAATTGTCAAAATGGTATTGATAGGGTCGGACTTGAAGACATTTGATATCTCATTCTCCCTCGCAACACCACCCTTGAAGTGTTCAATCGTAATGTTAAGACCTACACTCTCACCTTGAGCAAACTCAAAATTGATTATATTATTTGCAGAGACAGACATGTAGTTAAACCCGATTGTATCTGCGGGGTAATCAATGGACATAGGAAGATCAAATTCAGATGTTGATCGGTATCCCACCCATCCATCAAACGCGTCAGACTTGAAGACATCAAAGTAGATTTCATACGTGTTCTCGTCCACCGTTGTACCAGTTGCTGAGCTAACAGTGACTTTAACAGGGGAGGTCTCATTAATATCGAATTTGTAGAAGACAAAACTCGTGGAAGCATTAAGTTCAAATTCAATGCTTCCGCGACGAATGTCCCCCTTCTTCGCCATGGGGATCTCAATAGCATCAGAAAAATCAGTACCAGCGTCTGGACTAATGCTTCCAGAACTGGTAGGATCTTCTGCAGAAACAGTTGGTTTAACCACAGGACTGGGGTTAATCACCTGATCTGTGACGCTTACTGATCGGGCAGTTGTTTGGACACCTCCAAACGCACCGACCATCAAGGTCATAAAAACTATGAAAAAGAGTAGTTTACTACTATGTTTCATAGAGAGACATACTTCCTAACACATAAAAAGATATCGTGCTTGAAGTTGTGGATATCACCTTAGGGCTTTGGAAATGGTCATGGCCATAGAAATACGTCAACGATGTAAAAGGAAAGCCAAGCATCTCATGTCAAAATCCCCTACTGATTAAATCAGAAGATCTTCGGACCACGCATTGCAAATACCATGTCGATACTAGATTTGTGAATAGAAATCAATCAAACAGGTAACCTAAATAAGCCTCTACGAGTAATCAACTCAATGACTCAAATCGGTGGGATTCTCCACCTTAATCCTAATCATCAGATCACCTATTTTGTCAACAGTGCATGCTCTGCCGATGGGTATATTGCCAGAGTTGGAGAGCGAACGGAAATATCTTCTGAAGCAGACTGGAGGGTTGTGATGGAAATGCGAAATCACATCGACGGTATTATTGTGGGTAGCAATACCGTCATGGTGGACGACCCAAGCCTGCTCACGAAGGAACAGTACCTAGATGGAAAAGAGGTAAATCACCCGGTTCGGATCATCCTCGATAGATCCGGAAGGCTGGATACTTCCTACAAGGTGTTTCGGACAGGGGAGTCCCCAGTTTTCTGGGTGACTTCCAAGGTCTCAGAGGTCCCTGAACACGTCACTGTCCTGAGTTGTTCTAAGCATGATACCATGGGTCGTATCGTGGAGATTTTGAACCAAGCTCTAACACCATGGATAAAATCGGGATTTGTCATGGTCGAAGGGGGATCGAGGATAATCCACCAGTTCATTAAGAACGATATTGTTGAGCGCATAAGGCTGTACAGAGCGCCTATGCTATTAGGGAGTGGAGTCCCTTTAATCTCAGACACAATTGACAAGAACCTTGAATTACTCTCGGTAAGGGAACTGGGTGGTGGAGTAGAAGAGATTTGGAAACTACAGTGACGAGAGTATCTCTGCGGCTTTCTTGTGCCCTCGATCCGCAGCAATCTTAAGGAACGATTTCGCTTCTTCATCTCTACCAAGTGTATGCAGAAGCTCACCCAATTTGAATATCCCGCCGAGATGGTCACCATTTGCAGCGATTCTCAAGTACTTTTCTGCCTGTTCATTCTCTCCACGGGTCTGAAATACCTTACCTATATTGAATGCTGCCATGATATTACCGGTATCAGCCATCCTCAACATCGCCTGTTCTTGCTCAGAAAGTTCTGTCATACTATAAGCAAAATATCGGTGAATTATTTGTTTTTGGTTGTGACCGTGGTATATATTATATAAAGGGTAATAAACACGGTCAGATAATGACCGTACTAGTGGTCGATGATGATGACAAGGTCTTAGACCTGTTCCAGAGATTCTTTAAAATTCGAAGCATCACTGGTCAGTTCGCGATAAGCAGCGATGATGCGATCGAGATCTATGGAAACAACAAGGATTCTATCAAATCGCTCGTAATTGACCTGACCATTGACGGAAACTACACCTCCGTTGACGTGATCCGCAAGGTGAAAGAGGATCACCCTGACCTCACGGTTTTTGTCATCACAGGAGGTCTTTTCGACTCGTACAGGGACGATCTGGTCAAGTTCTCCAACATTGAGATGATCCAGAAACCGTTTTCGTTCAACGAACTTCTCACAAGCATTGAAAAGGTAATATAACAATGATTGGGATAATCGGAGGAACTGGAGATTTCGGAAGAGGGCTAGCTAAACGTCTGGCTCTATCTGGGAGATCAGTATTCATAGGATCAAGGGACGAGAGCAAAGGAGTGAGAATAGCTGGACAGGTATCCGAGGCGATAGGCACAGACAGGATCAAAGGGGGCTCAAACACAACAGCTGCGAAGTGTGAGTACATCTACATAACGTTACCATCCTCATCTCTTCAGGAAACGTTGGAGAAGCTCAAACCACAGCTCGAAGATAAGATCGTGGTTGAGTGCTGTGTCAGTTTGAAGTTTGGAAAGTTCATCAAGGTCATAGATCACGAGGGGAAGAGTACGTACGAACTTGTCAGGGAGATTTTAGATAATAGCAAGGTCGCCTCTGCTCTCAAGACAGTCTCTGCGTACAAGTTGGGTAGGATCGAGACCCCATTGGATGAGACAGACTTCATCATGAGTTTAAGTGATGAGGCTTTCGAGTTTGCAGCAGAGAATTCAAGGGTCTTAGGACTAGATGTCATCAGAGTTAGAGGGAAGACCCATGCCTTGACCTTAGAGAGGATGACAGCCCTTGCAATTCAGCTCAACAAGGACCATCCTAATTCACATTTTGGCTTCAAGTTAACTCGATAAAGAAGAAAGAAATATAGTCCTTTTATACCATTAATCTAACTTAGGTAATTAGGATGAAATCCCGAGATAAGATAAGAGGCTCATTTTTCAAACTGCCAGATATAGATCTTGATTTTCAAGATTACGATGTCCTCATAGGTTTTGCGGGATGGGGAAATGTTGGGTACAACAGCGTTAACCACCTTGTTGAGACCCTACCCCTTAGGACAATTGCTGCGTGGGGCAATTCCAGCTGGTTCTACAAAAACCGGTTAGAATCCATCGTCACGATCTACGCCCACGATGAGAGCAAAACCATTCTTGTCGCTTCGAGGGTACCTATACCCGTGACGATGGTCAACCCGTATAACTGGGATGAATTCGCAATGGAGCTTCTGTCTTGGAACTGTAAGCGGTATATCATCGTTGGAGGGATCAGGGAGGAGACAAGAACGCCCACAAACACTGACTGGGTGGCATACGCACCCAACGCACCATATATGAAGGCTTTTGGGGTCAATAGAACCTTCGGAGAACGTCTGGCCATGGTTGGACCACTGTCCTCCTTCCTCGTCATCGGTACTTCACTTGATATCCCTGTAATGGGATTGTTGGCATACTGCAACTACGAGGAGGACCCTGAGGCATCGACCCTCATCCTCTCTGAGTTCAAGGAAATAATCGGAGAGGAGATCACCGGTCCACTGAAAAAGTTCGATTACTCGTTCGTACCCATCCAGAGGGAGGTCACGCATTCCCACGAGACAATCGAGGCTATCTTCTCAGACGACGAGGATGATATGGAAGAGGACTTCGACGGTTTCGACCCAGATGACCTACTCTAGACCTCAACAGGCTCTATTATCATATATCACAGTAGCATTTTTCAAAGTGAACTATCTATAGCGAATTAGTTCATTAAAGAACCATGAAGTTATTGATAAGGGTGATTCTACCCATAATACTTCTCTCATTATTTGTACCAAGCGTACATGCTCTCGATGATCTGCGCATTGACTATTCATCCATCCCAGATGACTTCAAGCCTCTGGCAGAATGTTTAGTGCCTTGCGATCAAATAGTTGACGGGGGACCAGGGAAGGACGGAATCCCTTCCATAGACAATCCGCAATTTGATACAGCATCCATCGCAGAAGTCGATGACAATGAGCTTGTTGCTGGAATAGTTGTTGATGGACAGGCATATGCATTTCCATACAATATCATGAATTGGCATGAGATTGCCAACCTCCAGATTAACGGTAAGCTCAGCACATTGACATACTGTCCGCTTACGGGCTCTACAATCCACTACAGCCGCCTGGCAGTCAATAACTCTGAATTTGGAGTCTCGGGTAAACTCTATGAGAACAACTTGGTAATGTATGACCGGATAACAGACTCCTACTTTAGCCAGATGGGCAGGATTGGGATCACAGGTGAGAACATTGGTCTGCAACTGGATCAGCTTGTCTCGATTGAGACGAAGTGGTCGACTTGGGTTCAGATGTATCCCGATACCTTGGTCCTCAACGAGAACACTGGATATAGCAGAAACTATGATAGATACCCCTACGGTAGCTATGAGGTTGATAGATCTATCTTCTTTCCCACCTCTTATGACGATGGAACTGAGCCCTACAACCTCTTTCATCCCAAGGAGAAGACACTCGTAGCATACATAGACAACACAACCCTCCTCGCAACATTTGAGGCAACCGCAAAGGTAGGAGGAGTTGTCAACTTCGAGGTCGATGGAAAGAACTACGTGATCATCTCAGATAGTGACCTAAGGATCATGAGGTTGTTCAGAGCAGGGACATCAGATGGAGAGGAGATCCAGATTGTGTCCAGACTCAATACTGTAGGACTTCCTCTGTTCATCGACAACCTCGGCAATAGCTGGAATCTAAAAGGAGAGAGCACCAGTGGTCCCAATCAAGGAGAGACCCTAGAGGCAGTTGAGGATCAATACCTCGCGTTCTGGTTTGCAGCCATTGTGTTCAACCCTAACGCAGTGATTTACCTACCTCAGGAATCTGCGACAGCCATTCCCACAGAGGGAGTAACTGATGATTTTGTCAGCATCTCGAATGACCCCATCATCAACGCCTCCTCGGTATACCAAGGCAATGTCCCGGGAGTGAGCGTCCCTGCCCCAGTTCTTCCAGCAGTTGTAGGATTGGGGGTTGTGACTATCGTCATGGTTCGAAGGAGAAGGTGAATATATGTTGGAGACGATAGTTCAGGTAGCCACAATAGCGGCAGTTCCAGCACTGTCACTCATTCTCAGCATAGGACTCTTAGCTTACAAACTATTCACAATCAAGTATGACATCTACTTGGAAAGAACGACGATCGTAAGATTCATAATTGTCTGGATACTGATCTTCACAACTCTCTTCGGAATTCTACTGTTTCTCACGGGAGGAGTAAACAAGTTCTTCTTTGTAGAGAACTCATTCGCCATCACCTATGACACAGTACAATACGGATTCGGGGGTAAATACCTCGTTCTCGTCCCCACGTTCCAATTTTTCAACTTCATGGTTATATCGATGCTCACAGGTCTGGTTTACTCGACAATGCTAACTCTTCCAAAGATCTGTACCAGAATCCCCGTAGAGACCGAGACCATAGAATCAAAATCTTCTAAGGTAGAGGCGGGTATCTCCACAGCGTCTGCAGCGACATCTGCTCTTGCTGGAGTTTCGGTCTGTTGCACGACGAGTATTGTTTCTTTGCTCATACCTGCTGTTGCGTCAGTTCTTGCACCAGTTACACCAATCCTCCTTGTGATATCTCAATTCATGTTGGTGTACACCACACACAAGACTGTTTTTCCCCGGTTTGGAGTTAAATTCTTTTAACATCGCGGTTAACGAGCACCTCCCCTTCCTTGACTACAGTTGTCACAAGGTTCCTGTCAAACTGACTAACTAAATTTGGTATGGTAGGGGAGTTGAACAGGACGAAATTTGCAGGAGTTCCTTCTGCAATGACATCTGGCGCCTTCCCAGTCACTCCCTGCAGGGATCCCGTCGTAGCAGCCCTGAATGCATCCTCAGGGCTCATTCTGTAAAGGTATACCGCAAGCCGTACCGCAGTCTGCATCGAGGTGACCACATTATTCGGGTTGAAATCTGACCCCAATCCAATATTCACCCCACTCCCCTTCCACCCTTGGGGGTAGTTATTGGAGAAGAGCCCTATAGTTGCGGCTGGCATGAACATGGCAGTGGTTTTTCTGTTTGCGAGAATATTGAAGTCTTCGCTCCGTGCCTGTAGTAGGTGATCTGCAGATAGAATGTCATAGCGTTCTGCGGCCTTCTTCCCGATTCCGGTATATTCAAGCTCATCCGCGTGTACTCTTATCCCTAGACCTGCATCTTGTGCCACATCGAAGATCTCCAAAGTCTCCTCGACCGTATAGGCACCTCGATCACAGAAGACATCAATGGAGGTGGCGAGTTTGTCCCGAATGATCTCCGGGATGAGCTCTTTGATGTCCTCAATGTACTCCTTCCTTTCCTTGTCAAATGGGATCGCATGAGCTCCACAATAGGTTGGGATGACTTTCACGGGATGGATTTCATCTGCCTTATTCAGGATTCTTAGTTGGCGGCGCTCTTCTTCGTTGTTCAAACCATAACCGCTCTTAGCCTCGACAACAAGTGTACCAGACATCATCATGACATCCAATCTCCTGAGGACGGAATCAAGGAGAACCTCGTCAGAAGCTACCCTTGTAGCCTTGACAGTGTTGAGTATCCCCCCTCCCTGTTCCAGAATTTCTGCGTAGCTAGCTCCGTTGATCTTGAGGGGAAGTTCGAATGATCGATCACCCTCAAAGATGAGATGAGTGTGTCCATCTGTGAAAGGAATTGAGAGAAACTGACCTTCCCCGTCAATATGTGGATTGGAGATAGGGTCTGATGTTATCTCTGTAATCACCCCGTTCTGTACCTTGACAGATATTGGCCCCTCGTGAAAAGCGAAACCATCGAAATACCCCGAGAGATTACTGATCTCAAGACTCATGGATTTGAATATTCGAGAATCTATTTACAATTTGTGTTCTAACTTTGTCTCTTTCTCCTTCTAAGAATAACGGGAAGTGCAAGAACAGCTAGCAAGACAGGGGCAAATGAGAGCGGTGCATTTGACATATTGGAGGAGCTGTCGGGATTGAGTTTCATCTCGATGCTGAAGTCTGCTATGGTAGATGTCGGGTCAGGAAGGAGACTGACTGCCTCGGTTACCTTCACAGTTGTTCTGAACTTGACGAATGTGTCATTGGAGTTGCTACTGACGTAAAAAACAGAATAGAGCTCGATAGAGTCACCTTCACCCATGCTCTGGTCGGTAGCAAGGTTCATGGCAAAGTACTTCTTTGTATCAGAACCTGGGAAGTAGTCTTTCAGAGATTCGTCTTCAAGGAAGATTGTGATGTCTACATCATGAACATCGTCCGCGTCGGGACCCAGCTTCAAAACCTCAAGGTAGAAATAAAGACTGTAGGTCTTGTATGTCGAGATATCAGGCTTACCGGTCTCATTGTTCTCCTGGTCTACACCCACGACCAAAGTGAAGTTGATCTGTGACTCCTTATCAGCGAATGAGACAACAGATCTTTTAATCGTGTCTCCGTCGTCGAAGCTGGTGATAATGTTCTTCTCCTCCTTGGGATTTAGCACAATACCGTATTTGAAGGGGGTAAACTCGGTAGTAGGATCGGTGTTGAGCGATACAGCCTCCTTCACAGACACCGTTACGGTGAGCTCAGCATCTGTAATACGCTCACCTGTACCAGATGGCATGATGTTCACAAATATTGTTGTGCTCTCCCCTGCGAGAAGTTTGGTGTCCTTGTCAGTATATATTCCAGAATGATAGTATGTCTTGCTTCCAAGGATGTTTGTCCTCGTGATCTCGGTCAGGATAGCGATGTCGTGGATGTCCTCCGCATCCTTACCCAGTTCGACCACACCTATATCGACGCGGAGCGTGTAGGTCTTGTTCACACTTAAGGTGGGAAGATCCTCCTGATCATCAAGACCGTCGTGCTCAAGGGTAACATTGAGCTTGACCGTGGACTCTTTCTCAGTAGGGAAGATCCCTCCCTTCTCAGACTCAACCGCCGTGGAAGTGGGAAGTACCGCAGCAAGAAGAAGTCCGAAAACAAACAGTGATAACAGTAGTCTTCTATTCATCAGTTATAGATTTAGTGTAATAAGTTCTTTAATGTTTTTGAATACGTTCCCTCACAAGTTATAAAACATTAAAAATCATAAGGCCCCCTATACTACTGTGAAGGACAGATCACCTCTACATGTTCTCAACGAACTGGTCAATGACGGCAAGATCAATGAGGCAATGGAGATGATCGACGGGATGGAGAAGATCCCTCCTGATATTGCGATATTCAAGACAAAAATTTTCGTGATTCTTGGGAAATTCACCGAATCAACCAAATTTATCGATGACTACTTCTCGGATGAATCGAATGAATGGGACGAGATTGACTTCACCCGTGGGATGATCGCTAAGGCATTTAACTACTCCAATATCGAGAAACTGGAGGAGGCAGATTCTCTTCTTGCTCGATCGGAGGAACAGGTAATAATACAGATCCCAAAATTCTCGGAGCTCCCCATAGGTCGGAAATCCATGCTCTTGGAGTGGTACTATGCAAAAGCATACAACCTCAGGAAATCGGGGAATCCGTCCAAGGCACTGGAGTACCTCAATGTTGTCCTCAGGCTGATTGACGATGATGCTTACATCAAACTCTCACTTCTCGTCGCCCGTATTTTCAACGAGACAGGATCGATTTACTACTTCCTTGGAAAGATGACAGAAGCAGAGGAGTACTGGAAGGAATCATTGAGGATTAGGGAGAAACTCAACAATCGGTATGAAACTGCGAACTCGATGAACAATTTGGCAACACTTGCCTTGAAGATTGGAGACCTGCACACGGCCGAGACCTATCTTCAAGAATGTCTTGAGATCTACAAGTCCATCCGAGCGAAGGTGAAAATGGCAAATATATACAACAATCTGGGATTGGTATACGAGGCCAAGCACGAGCTTGACAAAGCGGAGACCTATATCCAACTCGCAGTCTCTATCAACTCCTCACTCGGTAACAGCCTCTCTG
>JALWRB010000532.1 GCA_027077875.1 Candidatus Heimdallarchaeota archaeon | reverse complement strand
CAGTGGTAGGTGTACCCGTCAACAGGCTCAGGAGAACGTCCTTGGGGATGGCAGAGATGGCTGACTTGTCGACTTCGACAATTGTACCATCGGGTTTGGTTATCTTTAGACCTGCCATTCTGTCACCTGTTGAGTATGATGAATCCCCTATTCTTCTATTTAAACTTGTATGTCACGTCACTTCATCTGAAAAATTGAGTCTAGAGACACCCTATCCTATAACTCCAAGTGAGCTCAAGCCTATGTATCCCATGACCAGCCCCAGTGAGATGAAGAGCAGGATCAGGAATCTCTCAGCGGTGTGTTCGCTCACTCTTGAGGAGAGTCTTGCGCCGATCTGTCCACCGATGAGCACACCAGGGACGGTGAACATGACGAGAGTCCATGGTACGGCCTCTATACCTACGAGTGCAACATCTACCACAGCAGAGGTCAGGACGACGACGATGACCACGAAAACCGAGGTTCCAGCGGCGACCCCCATAGGTAGATTGCATCTTCCCCGTAGGGTGGAGACGACGGTCTCACCCACTCCCACGCTGATGAGTCCCGTGACGAACGAGCCGATACCTGCGAGGATCCCACCCTCGTGCTGGTTGCAGACGAGGTACTCGTGGATATTACCCTCGGCGTCTGTGATTGATCTCATCACACCGTTGGAAGTGTCTATCTCCTTGTTCTTGCTCATGACGAAGACGTACAGCGAGAGGAGAACCATACCGACCGCAAAGCCAGTCGTAAGAATCGCAGAGTTAACAGAGCGCTTGAGCACTGTTCCGACAATCACGGAGGGAACACCGATCATCAGGAAGTACCTGGCGGTCTTGAAGTCGATAAGTCTCTTCCTGTAATATCCTATGAACCCCGAGGAGAAGCCTGCAACCTCGGTGAGGAGAGCAGCGCCGAAAGCGTTCGCTGCGTCTATCGGTGTCACATTGACCAGCGGGAAGAGGATGATGAAGACGGGAGAGAAGAGAACTGCACCTCCTATTCCTACTGTCATGGCAATAGTGGCAACGGCGATTGAGACGAAGAACATGAACCAATATTCAAATATCATCATTTCTAGACCTGATTCAAGGTATTAATCACATTCATTCTATAATTCGAAGTGGACAGTCCTTAGAGAAAATGTTACCCTCTATGTGGGAACAATGAACTAGATTTAAATATCCATTCACCGATTCTCTAGTGTATGGAAGAAAGAAAGGTACATCCGTACTTCATAGGTATGCTGCTCTTCGCTCTCATCTCAGGGATCATCAACTTCGTCTCGAACTCAATCAATCTTAGCTTGGTGGATACGAGCTCTCCCCAAGGTGTCCTCTTGTTAGTCAACATCACAGTACAGATGACATTGCTCATTTTCGTTATTGTGGGTTTGGCCTACCTCAACAATCCGGCGAAGAAACAGGTTATTGCGGAGAACAGGTACAACCTCTTCCTCTATGAATTCTTCGAAAATGCCTACAACTGGCAGATTGGGCTTTTTCTTATTGGTTCAGTAATTATAGTCGCCGACTTCGACGGGTTCTTCACAGGATCCATTGGTGGCTTTGTACTTATCGTCATCGTAGTCATGATCTACAATGAGAACAGGAAGATCAAGGAGTCACTGAGTGTCATCATCCCGCAGTATCCAGTCATATCCCTGACGAAGCTGAAGGAGCTTATCCCACATCAAACAGACACTAGGAAGCTCAGGAGGCTTCTATTGCAGATGATCATCGTCGAGGGCTTTCCCGCTCACTTTGATCCCAGCAGTGGTGTGATTAGCTACGGAGATCATCCCAGCGTTAAGGTAGAACCAGTCACAATCACAAAATCTGAAGCAGAGCCCGTACTAAAACAAGAGAAGCAAGCTATAAGCGCATCTGGGGATATTCCGAAGCTCATCTGTCCCTACTGCGGGGAGGAGGCAGAATTCAGTGATGCAAAGTTCTGCCAGGGCTGTGGCGCTTCACTTGGCCCCGCGAAGTAGGTGAGGTACTTTGAGTTTCTCAGAGAACCACCCGGAGCTTGTGGAGCTCTTGACATCGATCAGCCAGTTCGGCTTCACCAACCTGCAGGCCAGGGCTTACATCAGTCTGGTCTCACTTGGTGAGTCTACAGGATCGTCCATAGCCGAGAATTCGGGGATAAACAGGTCGAAGATCTACGATACGCTCAAGGATCTTGAGAGGATGGGTGCCGTTCGAAGGGTATCGAGGGAAAAGAAGACGAAGTACATTGCAGTACCTCCCGAGAAGGTGTTCAACTCGATCCTCCAGAATTTCAGTTCCAAGATAGCGGAAGGACAGGAGAAGCTGAAGGAGCTCAGTGAGTTCATGCAGTCAGTCGACGAGACCCGGGTGACGTACTCCTCCATTGAGGTACGTGAACTTGATGTCAATGACTTCGAGTACCTGATCACGGGCAACAAGCAGACCCTCGGCAAATTGATCAACTCTCTTTCTCCACGTAACCGTCCAAACAACGAGGTGGTGATACTTC
>JALWRB010000531.1 GCA_027077875.1 Candidatus Heimdallarchaeota archaeon | reverse complement strand
TTTTGAACTATACTACTCTAAAAGGGAATAAGCTAAATATTTCTCTACAACCAATAGTTTGTGAAGCTGTCCAAAGCACACCTAACTGCAATATCCATCATCTCTGTTCTTATTATAGCTGGGGGTAGTTATCTGCTCTTGTCAAACTCGGCTTCACAGACCTTCGTTCCAACGGAGGGGCTGTATTGTGAATCAGGTCTGGACATTGCCTCATCCCTCCCGAATGAGATGCAATTTGGAGACGGACTGATGCTCACTCTTCAGCTCGATCCCAAGGAGGATTCCTTCCTTCTCCAAGTAATTATAACTGTAGATTCCGGAGGAGAGGAGTACCGCGAGGGGATAAGTTTTGACTTTATATTGCTGGAGAAAGGTGACTCCATTTCACTCCAGCTCAATTATGGATCATCACTGGCAGGAAACAAGACATTCCTTGCTCTGCAACCAGGCAACTACTCCGTGAACAACATTGAGGTACAGTACATCTCCTGCCTCAGTAGCGAGACGGAAACCGTCACCCTAGATCAGCCATTTGAAGTTCTTCAGAATGGCATCGAGAACAGGGCAGCTTCTGCCGCATGGGATGTGCGAACAATCGATATCAACACATCAGCTGTAAGTGAGTCCAGTTTCACAGGGTCGCAATTTTCAATTGACTCTTCCCCCCACCTCCAAAGAATTGAGCTTAACACCTCATTGAGCCTGTCTGGGGTCCTGCTTCTCAGGGTGGAGAATGTGGGATTGTCCAACCTTTCCCTCTTTATCGACGGGTCGTTCAACGCATCATCAACAAACTCGACCGAATTCATCTTCCCACTTGTGACGTACGCGAACGTGCACAATCTGAGCCTTGTTCTGTACGTGGAGGGAGATACTTCTGCCACGATCAACATGCAGATGCTGACTAAGCGGATCAAGGTGATGACTGCTGTGATTGATGACCAGTGGTCATCGACATTCTCACCCCCTCAGTACTATCTTGACCAAGTCAGTGAGCGATTCACAACCTACTTCAACATCAGTTTTGTCATATCGGTTTCAATACCCGTAGTTTACGAAGGAGGTTCGGATCTTTTCGACCTCATCGATTACTCAAAGGACCAGTTCGGAAAGGTGCTGGGGTTGACCCCTTGGGGAAATGATCGCGTCTACAATCCCTCGAACTTCGGTCTCAACATGCTCCTCATCCTGACAAATAAGACGATGGATCACTATGGAATTGTGATTGGGGACAAAGAGGGGCCCTACAACATCGCGGTCAATGCTGGTGGGAGTGTTTTCGCCGGGGGACAGAGATTAAGTTCATCGTGGGGCGACAACCTCTTCCAGCACGAGATCAGCCACGTCTTCGGGGCTCTCGACCGCTACTCCTCTTCCGATGCTCCATCCGTGATGACCAAGGCAAGTAGTGCCAGCGAGGTGCTCTCTGATATTCTAAACAACAGGCTCTGGCTCACGCTCACACATTGGCTTCCTGAAGACCTTCTTCTCATGATGGAAGTTGTTTTAAATTTCTACTCTTAGAGGTGGTGAAGCTCGTATTCTTTAAGGATGGCAACTGCATTCTTGGTCAACTCTTCCTCCATCTGGAGGTGTGTCGTCAGAAGCTGCCTTAGGGTGATTTCACCATAGACCTCGTGCCTGATCTTGAACTTGTCCCACTCCTCCTCTTCCTTTAGGGGGAAGAGAGCTCTGAACAGTTTCGCTCTCGCGTCCATGAACTCCCTGAGGTTCGCCTTAACCGACTCGTCCTCGATGTCAATCTTTTCAAGAAACTTGTCTGGGTTGTAGTCCCTCGTCTCGGGAACGTCCTCTCCCTTGACCATCCTCTGTACTCTCTCTGCAAATACCTCTGCTGCGTGCTGGAGGATAACGAGGGCCTCAAGTGGGGAGTATTTTCCATACTCGTCACCCTCTGGTTTGTAGTTCACTGCTGCCCTGTTCTTTCCCCAGAAAGCTGAGTGGAGGATTCCACTGGTCGCTGACAGCCTTGCATGTAATTCATCCTTGGGTAGAGGTTCAATCATACTCCCCATCCCACAATAATTCTTTTTAATTTGTCCCTATCTTACACCTAATTGGAAAGTGAATTCTTCACTATTTCCCAGCTCTTATCCAATGCTTCAGGAATATTTTCTGGTTTGCTCCCACCACCAGACAGGACATCCTTGTTTCCTCCTCCGCCTCCTCCAACGATCTTTCCGAGAGAACGGATGATCGGTGTGAGCTGGGTCTTCATCCCTGCAGACCGGCAGACGACTATCCCTGCACGTCCCTCGTCCTTACCCAAGATCACCCCGATGAAGTTTCCTTGGTCCTTGGTCGCAGTGGACAGCTTCTCCCCCAGTTGAATCAGGTCATTCAAGGGTGCATCCTGCCTCATGATGGCTACCCTGTAGACTGTACCTCCGACCTCTAGCTCCTTCGCCTTCTCGATGACCTGCGGGATACGTGCTTCCGCAAGATCCTTGGAGAGCTTGGAGATCTGCTTACCTCTCTCCTTCCATTCGTTGAAGAATCTTTCTGATGTCTTTGGAAGGTCCTCTGGGTTGACGCTGAATACGCTGGATGCGTGAGCGAGGAGGTGGTACTGGTGCTGGCTTGATGCAACTGCCTTCTTACCCGCGGTCAGCGTTATTCTCACGATTCCGTCTTGGATTCTCTCCGAACCCAGTATCTTGATGTAACCTAAATCACCAGTTTGATGTGCGTGAGTACCACCGCACGCCTCGGTATCTATCCCAGGGATCTCAATGATCCTCAGCTCCTCACCTGGGACAACACCTCCTTGGTAGATGGTGAAGCCGTATTTCTGCTCTGCCTCTTGGCGAGGAAGTACGTGCTTTATGATCTCGCGGTTGTCCATGACAACCTCGTTCGCGACCATCTCGATCTCGTCTAGGGTCTCCCTGTTGAGGTTCTCCCAATGTGTGATATCCAGTCTCCCACGCTCCGTTGTCTTGTCGGCCCCTGCCTGCCAGATGTGCGGTCCTAATACCTTGCGAGCTGCCCCTCCCACGATGTGCACCGCGGTGTGGTGCCGCATCAGCGCCTTCCTCCTCTCCCAGTCGATCTCCAGTCTCACGGTCGAACCCACTTTGAGGGACTTCAGTGGACTGTCGAGTTTGTGGACAATGGCATCACCGAACTTCTTGACATCAATGACCTGTCGAGAAGATTTCCCGAACCTGAGTATCCCGTGATCCTCTGCTTGCCCTCCTCCAATAGGATAGAAGATAGTTCTGTCAAACACAAGATGACCGGTGTCGAAGACCGCCAGAACCTTAGCCTTGATCTCCCGCTTGTACGGGATGTCATAGTACATCTTCTTGGTCTTGAACTCCTTGAGCCGGTCGAGTTGGAATTCCTCCTCGATCTTCTCCTCGGTCTCTTCAACCGATCCGCTGCTGATCCTGTTGTAGAAGTCCCCCGGTATCTCGATCTCCTTTCCCTTCTCGGATGCTATGGACTGCACGATCTCTGGGCTTATTCCCCTGCTCTCGTAGAGTTCGATGAGCTTCTCCGTCGTCACCTTGCCCTTGCTCTTGAGCAGCTGTTCCACGTACCTCGTCCCGGACTTGATGGTCTTCTTATACCTCGCTCTCTCCACGTCGATGATCGTCTCGATGAAGGAGGAGATCTCCTTGAGTCGTGGGTAGGTCTGTGAGACATACATGATCTGCCGTGAGATCAGCTCCGAGATGTCAAGGTCGAAATTATTCATCTCGCTGAGGGTGAACATCCTGCGCAGAACAGTTCTGACGTTGTAACCACCCCCGACATTGCTAGGAATGGCACCGTCTGCGAGGGCGAAGGACACGGTTCGTGAGTGGTCTCCAATGGCGTAGAGTGCCTCCACACCTGCGAGCTTCTCGTTGAGCTCTGGCAGGGTCATCCCCAGCCTCTCCGCGATACCGGAGCGGGCCGATTTGATGTCGGTGATCTCGTTGACATCGAGTAGACCTGCGAGTATTGAGTATCTCGAGACGAGATCCCTGTCATACTCAAGCCCACTCTCCTTGAGGAGGTAGTCCCAGACTGGACCGAATGTGGACTCGTAGATGGTGGGTGTGCCCTGAGAGAACCAGCCGACCCTCTCTGCACCCCAGCCAACGTCGATGACCCTGAGGTCCATCTCCCTGTACCCACCGCCAGGTAGGTTCTGGTACTGCATGAATACCGAGTTTACGATCTCCGTGCCGTAGGCCATGGACTCGAGATTTGGACCAAAGTTTCCACCACCTGCCCAGATGTTCTCGGTGTAGGTGATCTGTTCTGGTTCGATCTTAAGCACGTTGGTCAGGAAGTCGAAATTCAGGTCGATGCACCTGTCCATCCAGTATCCCCCCTTCAGACCCTCACCGTTGAAGGCGTGCTGACCGAACATGATGAAGCTGGACAGATGTCGTCCTGTCCTCCCGATGTTGTCGAGGTCGTTGAACTCACCCCCGAATCTAAGGCAGGGTTGGGGGATGGTCAGGGGATTCGCAGGTGGCTTGACAGCACCGCTCGTTACATAAGGTTGGAAGGTGGCGATGCTTGCGATGGTGAACTCTATGTCATCCCTCCACCTTGCCACAACAGGGTAAGGGTCAATTGGAGTGTGACCATTCTTCTGGAAGAATTTGGTCAGGTTATTTATCGTCTGGTGGAAGTCCCAGTTGGGCCCCTTGCGACCGATGAATTTGTATCCACCCTCGCACTCGGTCTCCCCACAGGTTGTTCGATCCGGATCGAGAGTCCAATAACTCAAATCACAGTTGCTGCATTTCTTCCTGATGAATCCTTTGTCCTTAAAGAGCTCAACTTTGTAGCTCTCCGGGGTGAAAATCTTCTTCAGTTCTTTCTTGTTCACCATCTTCAATCCCATAGGGTTTTCGGCTATTGATAAATTTCGTTATGGTCTCCTCGTTGTCTACATCCTTAAATATCCAAAACCGAATTTCAATATGTCATGGCTCTCCCAGCGTGGTTCCCCTTCAGAAAAGTCGAGAACTCGGTAGTCGGAGAGGACGACCAGAAGAAACTGACGAAAGGCAGGGTCATGCTCCTCTCCGGTAAGCTACCGCAGAGACTCCTGAAACAGGAGGTCTTTGAGACACACGAGGAGTTCATGACAAGGGCAGACCGGGAGATCCTCGGTCACGGGCTTCTGCGCGTAGCTGCGGCCTCGGACATGAAGGTCGCGTCATGGCTCGTCGAGACGGAGGGAGACCTCTTCTACGAACGCTTCAAGGCCAGCTTGAAAACCGAGAAGGACGCTATACTTGACTACCTCTACGGAGATCTCGCAATAAGTGGTGAGGAGCTTTCCCGAAGACTCGACGAGGATGTTCTCGTCAAATTCCACTTCGTCAATCCACTGGAGCAGAGAAGACGTAAACTACTGCGGGACTCGAATATCCTACGGGACCGATCGGGGCTAAAGGATGTCCTCGCTATCCGGTACACGCAGGTCCCTGACGTCCTCAAGCAGAGGAAATTCGTCCTCTACCACGGGTGGATACTCGGGACGACGGAGTCACTGCTCTCCGTGATCAAGAAGTGGTTCGAGCACCTGCTGAAGAGCCGGATCTCTGAAATAGGCGAGAGGCTAGAGAGCACACCCGCCTTGGGGCGGATGTCATCGTCGATTCTCGAGTACCTCGAAGACGAGGACACCAAGCCACTGATCAAACCTCGGTACGAGTCATTCGGTATCGACCACATCGAACTCGATGGGAGTGTCGAGGAGAACGTACTCATCCTGCCACCGTGCCTGCAGGATCTCATTCACAAGGTGAACGCGACGGGCTACCTCACCCACTGGGAACGTTTCCAGCTCGGCATCTTCCTCAAGGTGACTGGTATGCCCATCGAGGAGCAATTGAGGTACTGGTACAATAAAGCAGTTGACAACATCGGTATGACTTTCGAGGAGTTCAGCAATAGAGCTGGCTACATCATCCGTCATATCTATGGGATGGAGGGAGGTAAGATAGACTACACCATGCCCTCGTGCAAGACTATACAGGACAAGATGCACTGCACCTTCAAGCACAACAACGTGGAAACCGTCTCCAAGATGCTCGCAGACATCATCGATATGATCGAGAAACCCGCACTGAAGGAGAGCAGAACTGTGATAGCCCGGAAAATAGTGTCTAACACCTACCAGTTCGATGCCAACAAGGCATGCCGTCATTTCCTCAGCTTCATCACGGGTGACCTCTCTTCCTCTCCTCCCGTGATCTCTCATCCACTACAGTACCTGAGGATGGCGAAGGAGAAGGGTCTAGTCTTCGAGCTGAAGATGGCGCCAAGTGGTGAGCCCGTCAACCTCGAGGATCCTCCGGAGGATACCTCGGAACCAATAAGTTCTCAGGAGGTCTCCGATGACTGACAACCCGAATCCAGATGACCAGTCCGATAAGAAGGTCGTCTTCAAACCATCCATTTCCGACGAACAGCTCAAGACCTACTACAGCGACCACTTCGACATCAAGCTCCTCTGGAAGGTGCTGGACAGGGAGAGCTTCCCCCGTCGTGAATTCGGTTTCGACCGGACTGGCCACTACTTCACAAGGAACAAGTCATTCTCCCAACCCGAGGACCTCAAGGAGTACATGAGCATCTATCCAATAAGAGCGGCCTATGCGGGAGCAATCTACGCTGATCCAGTGAGGACCAAGACCAAGAAGTACAGTGCCTTCACCATCCATGACACCGAGTGGGTGGGGAGGGAGTTGATCTTCGACCTCGACGCCAGCGACTACGACCCCGTTCGGCAGTGCAGTTGCAAGGGCAGGGATGTCTGCGAAATCTGCTGGGGACTCATGCAGGACGCTGCTCTGATCATGGACGAGACTCTGCGGATTGACTTCGGCTTCAAAAAACTGCAGTGGGTTTTCACGGGTGGAAGGGGATACCACTGCTGGGTGCTCGACAAGGAGACTCTGACGCTCAATCAGGAACAGCGTTCTGGACTGGTGAATTACATGCAGTTGATCAACGATCCCGGGGGAGACCAGAGGATTGAGAAGATCAACAACGACTCAATCCTCCTCAAGGAACGTATCTTCCGAATGCTCACGGAGAGATTCGTCCTCGAAACAAAAGCGAAGGTCTTCGAGGAGATCGGAATCAAGAAGACCGCACGGGCCACAATGGTCAAGAAGATTGAGCAGAAGTTGTACCAGAAAATCATCGACATCATCCCGCAAAAGATACCCCACAACCAGTTCTTCGATTTAATGGTGAAGTATAGGTACGCAAGGATCGACCACAAAGTGACGATAGATACCCGTAGGTTGATCAGACTCCCAGGATCTGTCCACTACCACACGGGTTACGTCGGGCAGTACATCGACAATCCCGAGTCTTTCTACCCCGAGGACGCGAAGCACATACAGGACATAACTGGATAGATATGTTACTGTGAATTCCCTCTCCCAGTGTCCCCGTACCTCCCAAGGGATTGCACTCATCTCGTACTCATGACTAAAAATCGATTCAGCATATCCATCAGGGAACTACACGACACCTTAAATCAGAGGTATTGAACCCTATACTGTGGATCTGTCGATATCTAAGAGCAGAGTTAACCTCCTGATTAGAGTTCTGCTCCTGCTAAATATAGTATTTATCGTACTAACCGATACCTCTGCCCTGCACAAGCTCCCTCTCGTAGGACAGGGAGTCTGGGCACTGATCACCTCAATCATTCTCCTGCCTGTCATGGTCTACGTCTACAGGACGACAGAGGAGCCCATCGTGCTCCTAGCCATGGTATTTGCCTATGTCTTGGGTGTCGCGAATATCCTAGACATACCCTCATCCAATCTGATATTCAGGGTCAGCCTCTTGGTCCTCAACATCACAATAGGATACTACCTTTTCACAAAACTCGACAGGAAGGAACATCTATTCATCGCCTATTTCGCACTCATCGCAGTCGTCACACTTGACCTGCTACTCCAGATCTTCACTATCACCACCATTTACATCTCCCTCGTTGTGGAGATCCTCGTTCTCGGCGCACTGCTTATAGCTCTCCGGAACTACCAACTCATCGACGTCCTCATCATAGCGGTGGCGGGAATCATCGGTGCTGTTCTTGGACAGTTCGTCCTCGGGCTACCCCTTCCAACCACCATCGTACGAACCCTGATCTCTCAGATCCTCGGAATCAACTCAGGATCAATACTCGCGGTGTCCGGTGACATCTTCTTCATGCTACATCTCGCAGAAATAGCAGCGTACACCACTGCTCTGCTTATCAAGAAGAAATATAACCTCCTCTTCCTCCTCCTGACAGGAATCAGCATGAGCTTCGTCCCACTCGTCCTGATCAGAATATACCTACTCGCTGACATCTTCCAAACAAACAAGGATATTGACATCGAGGAAGAGTGAGGTACTGGGGAAGAGCACATTCCCCCACTGCTTCCTTATCAAACAGGGGCCTTGGTCAATGAACCCAGTCTCCATAGATACCCGGTGGGGTGCCTTCCTATCATTTGTGGTCATCCAACCATGAAGAACCTGAAAGGTTTATTTGCAACACGACTCCCATTAGACCATGTTCGGCTCACGAAAGAAAATGACCTGCTGGTTCTGCAAGAACACCCCAGCAGATGGAAACATAGCATTCACTGCCTCTGACATACAGGACATGCTCAAGGAGAAATTCCCAAACGTCGACCCCGTGGTCCCAATCGACAACACCTGCATATGCACCACCTGCGAGGCACTCATGAGAGGAATCAGCTCCGACTACCTCAAGGCGAAGGAAAAACTCCAGAAAACTGGTGAGAAGATCAAAGCTGGAACTTCCGCACTGGGGAAAATGATCGCCGAGAAGTCATCAGGACTGAAAGAAAAGGCCGCTAAGATCAAGGAAGAACGGGAAAACAACTAAACCCATCGTTTACGTACTTCTGAAATAGTCTCTGGTATCAGGAAGATCACAGTGGGAAAGGAAGAACATCCGACCCCGGAAATTATGCAAACTTAATTATATCCACCCAAAGCATCTCAAATAGGGACAATGTCCCTGCGAGCGATTAGTTCAGTCTGGAAGAATGTCCGCCTGCGGTATGAAACCTAGGTTTTATGAAGAAAGCGGAAGGTCGAGGGTTCAAATCCCCCATCGCTCATTGTTTGATTCACGGTCTCAAAAGGGCATTATGAGCAAAATTGGAATTATGAGCCAACTGGGAATTGAACCCAGATCTCGGGTTAACTCCGAACGACTCACCGGAGACCCGTATACTTCCATTGTACTATTGGCCCGCTGTGGATATCTCCACTGATTATGTTCAGTTCTGGATTTTTATAAACTCTCGCCTAGGGTGTTAGTGGTAATATCTGATCGAAGATGAAGTCTATGTTCTGGGCGAATTTTGCGGAGGTCTCTACGTAGAGATTGTCCACCTTGACGACGGAGTCTACCATTCTCCTGATCTCGCTCTTCTGCTGTTCCGTGACGAGGTCCTGCTTGTTGGCGATGACGATGAGTTTTGGGTCTGACTTAGTGTTGCACACAACTTCATCCCACCATCTGCTGAAGCTGTGGAGTGTTTCAGGTCTTGACAGGTCAAACACGAAGAGGATGTGTGTTGTCCCTGCGTAGTATCCCTCCCTGATCTTTCTGAACCCGGGTTGTCCTCCTACATCCCATATCTGAGTTGTGACATTTTCTCTTCTGTGTACTGAGAATTCTACTCCGAGGGTCATATAATAGTTCTCCCTGAACTGATCACCTAGGTATCTCCTTCTGAGCGAGGTCTTCCCTACTCGTGGATCACCGACCAAGACGATCTTCTGCTGTATTTTCATCTCATAGCTAGGAATAATCTGAGCAGATAAACTCCTTAATCTTGATCGATCCGTATCCGATAATGTCTAATATCATGTGGTCGTATGTGGTTCAGTGAAGCGAATCCGAATACGCCTGTTGAATGTCTCG
>JALWRB010000530.1 GCA_027077875.1 Candidatus Heimdallarchaeota archaeon | reverse complement strand
CGGGAAGGGTGAATAACCTTGGCGACCTGTGCATATTGTGAGAACCCAGTAGCTCTGCCCTTCAGGTGCAAATTATGCCTGTTGCAATACTGTGAAAGGCACAGACTACCAGAGAACCACGAGTGCCCCAACCTTGATGCATACAATACGGATGATTACAGGAAGTTCAAGAGCACATTGAGAGATCAGTCTTCGGGAGCGGTGGCGACGGATACTTCCCCATCGAGGATTCAGTGGAAGAGTGGTGATAACTACTCTGGACCAACGAGAGGGGCCCTGTTCTCTGGCAGCACGGATTACTGGTCAAGTGGAGACAAACGGTACGATATGATTTACCTCGCGATCATTGTAGGAATCAGAAACGTGCTCTTCAGCCTTGATCAGTTCACAACCCCTCTGCTAGACCTAGTCCAGATTCTATTCTACTCACTGTTGATTGGAACTGTGGCATTCCTCAGCCTGCTCTATATCCGGGAGAGAATAGCAGTGGCAAATGGAATTAGTAGTATGTTCTACTTCTCGAAGCTCTTTGTCGTGCTCACGATTCTTCTGAGCCTAATCTCGGGAATGTTCGGGAGAGGACTATTTGCTATATTTATCCCTGGGCTGTTTGTAATGCTCTCTGCGGGGAATATAAAAAGTACATACAATGTTGCACTCCGGTCAGCTTTTGCATTCCTCGGGTTCTGGTTTGTCTTCACAGTGGTTGTACCTCCAATTATTCTCACTATCACACCCTCTTTGTCCTTGGCTGCGACCTCGTCATTCTATGTGGGTAATGCAATTTTGCATATAGGCCTCTTTACACTCTTCACGGAATATAGGGCAATTTCTATCTGGAATAGGAAGATGTTGGCGGTTGTTGGAATACTTTACCTTGTAGCGTTCTTCTTGAGATAGTTTGAATATTATCTAGATTTATTTTACAGATTGGAAGTGTTAGAACTTCTTCTCGTACTTGGTTGTCCACTTGAGTTTTCTGGGATTCCTCTTGTGCTCGAGGAGTGAGATCCTGCACTTCTTGGAGCAGAACCTGAGGATGGAACCATCGGTCTTGACATACATCTGACCTGTAGTCCTTGGGATGTAGTGTGAACAGAAACTGCATTTGTACCTTCTAATCATCTTTATTTCCTCCTCATGTTCCTAGCTTCACGCTCGGTGTCCTTGAGCATGAGAATATCTCCCATCATGATGGGGCCTTTCACATTTCTGGTGAGGATACGACCCTTGTCCCTTCCTTCCAGAACCTTAACTCTAACCTGGATGACCTCTCCGACGACCGAAGCCCTTCCAACTACTTGGATGACTTCTGCAGGAATTCCGTCCTCGGATTCGTTCATTCCAGTTCCTTCAGCTGAGCTCATTATTGATCACCTAGTTGAACTCTTTCACCTTGTCGACAATGCTGCTCAGTGTGCTTGAGAGACTGCCTACATCGACGATGGCGGATGAGGCAGTTGGGACGTCAAGTCCGGAAGCCTGCCCGAGTGACTCCGCACTGGGGATTACGATGTATGGGGTGTTCTTCTCTTTGGCGAGAATAGGGAGATGCCTGACAATCTCCTTTGGTGTTACGTCCTCACTAATGTAAACGAGGAGGGCTTTACCCCTCTCGATTGCCTTAGTGACCTCGTTTGTACCTCTCCTAATCTTTCCAGATTCGGTGGTTTTCTGTAGCAGTTCAAGTGCGTCTTGTATTAAGTCTTCGGGAAAATCGCTCATATTGATTCCTCCGGTAGTGTACCACGTTGGTACTTACCATCATTTGGTATGTCTCAACATTTTCTGATTATTAAAAGGGATACGATAGATTTCCATTATCTCTTGGATTTGAAGCGAGTTCCCGTACATTCTATGTCTCTAAGACTGTCCTTGAGTCTACCTCCCTTGGACGAGATGATAGATACATCCGTACCAGCGAGGAGGAAGTTCTGTATTTCGAGGAGCTTCCCGTACATACCTTGTGTGACGTCAGTGTTCGAGGAGCCAGATGCCATGGCTAAGACATCTTCAAACTGCCTGTACTCGACATTCTCGATGAGGTCTGCATGAGGATCTATTTTTGGATCTGCGGTAAAGAGTCCGTCGACGTCAGAAACATAGATTACTCTCTTAACGTTAAATCCATCCTGTCTCAGTGAATCGGAGATTTTGTGCATGATTATGTCACCAGAAAGCACGGTGAAATTGCGGGTCTCACTCAAGACCATATCTCCATAGAGGACGGGAATCAAACCCTTCTTCAAAACTACCGATACTATATCCCTGCTGAAATCATATCCCTCCAAAACCTCTAAGACAAAGGAGGAGGGAGAGATTGGGAAAAGTGGCAGACCGAGGTCATTCCCAATTCTGACTATCTCTGTATTTAGAAACTGAACCTTTTGATGTGTCCTAGAGACAGCTAGCAGTTTCTCATCGTCGGGTTCATCACTGCCAGATATGAGATCATACTTCTTGGCGATGGGATGACCAAACGATCCTGCACCATGAACGATGACCACCTTACCACCTGCTTCCTTGATCTGTGAGAGCAGCTTCTTGATATTGTCCTCTGCGATCACCTCTGTCGCATTTTTATCGGTAATCACAGAGCCCCCGAGTTTCACTATCGATACCTCAATCACTTCTCTTCACTCCTTACACCTTCGGGAGATATCCTTGTGTTGATGACTTCAGCTCCGATATCCTCAAGCGCCTGAGAGAGCTGTCTCGCATCTTCTGAACTCTTGGCCAATGCAATCATACAACCACCTCCTCCTGCGCCAGTAAGCTTTGCGCCTAGTGCGCCATTCGCTCTTGCGGTCTGAATGTACTCAGTTAGTACGGGGTGACCGACACCGATTGAATCCAGTAGTCCTTGGTTTATGTCCATGAGTTCACCAACAGTCTCCAGATCGGATCCAAGCATCGCCTCAAGCATCTTTGACGATATATCGCCAATCGTCTGGAAGACCTTCTGCATGATTTGGGGGTGGCGGTCTTTCAGCTGTCGAACATTCGAGACAAGCGTTTTGGTGCTTCTCGATACTTTTGTGTTCGCGATCACAAGAGGAAATTCACCCGATAGGTCGAAGTAATCGAACTTTCCTCCAACGTACTTTATCAATCCTCCGAAGGTCGATGTAGAATTATCGATTCCAGATGGAGTACCGTGGATTACCCTCTCCCCTTCATACGCAAGCTTCGAGACATCCTCGTTCGAAAGGTTGAGCGAGAATATCTCCGATAGAGCCTTAACAGTAGCGACGCAGACTGAGGCAGAACTACCTAACCCAGCACCCATTGGGATCTGACTGTCAATCTCTATATGCATTCCCGAGTACTTGTCACGGTGCGACAGAACTTCCTCCACAACCGAGGCAATGCCATCGAGCTGAGAGAAGGACTGCCCTTGTTTTATAGCCTTGAGATCTTCCTTCGAGTACCGGATTTCGTCGAAGTATCCATTGGAAGTGATCGAGACCATCTTGGAATCGTTCATGGTAACCTCCACAAATACCCTAGTTGCAATAGAAGCTGCAATAGCTGGATAACCGTAGACCACACTGTGCTCTCCCGAGAGGATGACCTTACCTGGTGCTGAAGCCTTGGCTCTCGTCTTCACAATGTGATAAGCTCAATGTGCTATTAAAAAATGACCTTAGTTCTTGATAATCTTGAATGCAAAGTCGTCTATGGTCTGATCGATGACATCGTTCTCACCAATCTCGCCCCTCTCTCTGAGGATCTGTTGGGTCAATAGGAGGTAGACACGAGCGAGTGATCTCCTACCCTTGTTGTTTACGGGTATGACGAGATCGACATCCGCGATGAGATTATCACTATCACAGAGGGCGACGACGACAATGTTCATCTCTTTGGCCTCGTTCAAGGCCTGTTTGTCCCACCGAGGATCATTGAGGAAGACTACTCTGGGTTCAGTGAAGTGCTTGCTCTCTGGGTTTGTGAATGTTCCGGGGACGAACCTCTCAGGGATAACTTTGAAGTTGCATAGTCTGCCTAGTTTAGATGCAGGGACTGTTCCGTACTGCCTTGTTGAGACCACAACTACATCTTCGGGGTTGTAGCTGGCAAGCATCTTGGCAGCTAATCTGATCCTCTCATCAGTCTTCCTGATGTCCATAACATATAATCCGTCATTCCTCACTCTGTAGATGAATGGTTTCATTTGCTGTGTAGCAACAGTTGTTCCTATATGTACTCCAGAGGTCAAATAGTCGTCGAGAGCTACAAGTAGCTTGTCCTCATCAATTTGTCCCTCAAAGAAATCTACATCCATTGACATTATTGATTCCTCGTTCTAAACTTAAACTGAACTCTGAGTTGGTCTTTTAAATACTTTAGTTAGGTACTTTCAGGAACGTAAGAGTAAGCAACATCGGATTTATAAATTGCAGAGACAGTGGTCTCTTAATGCTCATACCAATTCGATGCTTCAGTTGCGGAACAGTCGTCGCGCACCTCTATGAACCCTATAAGGAGAGAGTCGAGAAGGGCGAGGACTCAGGAGCAGTTCTCAATGACCTCGGGGTGAAGAAGATCTGCTGTAGGAGAATGCTGGTCTCGCAGGTTGATCTGATTGATATAATTCTCCCTTATAATAAATAGTGGACTTCCCATACCCTTCATTATATTTTAAAATGTTCGAGTAAAATTAACCTTAATGAATAGAAGTTCCAGAATAGCCTTGACTCTCCTCGTTGTTGGGATTATGAGTATGGGCATGGTCAATGTCCCTGCTCAAGCTAGTTTTACCGCTACGCTGACCTTGATGTTCCCCACATTAGACACGTATACCAGATCCATCGCAGACGTGATTACGGACAATTGGTACAATCTCCTTGTCGATGTCAAGCACCTCCAGCAACCCCAACCAGTGATTCTACAGAATCTGTTTACGGAGGGAAGGGCAAAGCAGTGGGACATCGTGGTCTTTGCCACTGAGAGCCAGAATAAGAACTACCCTGAGCTCTACAATCGGTACTCCAACAGGACAAGGTTTGGTTCGCTGGTCTACAACCTCAATGATTCTGCACTGCTCGAGAAGTCAGGGGTGGACTATGTAGAGTTCCAGAATCTTGTGGACAGTATTCACTATGAGTTCGACCCTGTCAAGAGGAAAGAGTTGACCAACACATTCCAGCAGAAAATGATGGAGGAATGGTTGATCGAACTTCCTCTTCTGGAACAGACTCAGACTTATGCCATTAGAGACGGTTTTGAAGGTATGGAAAATCTTGAGGGACTTCTAGGATCAATCATGCTTGGAGCAAAATGGGAGAGCATATCATCCGATAGGAAGAATGCAGGATTCGGAGAGGACATCTTCCAGACGTTTATCACCAATGAGATCGGGGGGATGAATCCGATAATAGCTAGCCATCCGGAAATAGCTGATCTGCAGGGTTATCTCTTTCCCAGTCTGTTCTTGGTTGATAAGAATGGCAACCTCCATCCTAACTTGGTAAAACAGTTTTCTTATACAGTGGAGAATGGTAGTTCGGTCTGGGATCTCAACCTCTATGACAATGTCTATTGGAGGGAGCGCGATGGATCATATAACACGAAGGTCACAGCTTCTGATATCAAATTTACACTGGATCTCCGTTCAGCCAAGTGGTCGCAATTTGCAGGAAGTGCACCATGGAACACAGGATTCGATATCGAGATCATTGACGATTTCAATCTCAAACTTTCATTCCCTAATGCAAGCCCGGTTGATATCGCGGCCATAGCTTCTGAGAAATTCATACCAGAGCATGTTCTCAATGGTACTCTTGAAGACCCCGATGGCAATGTCCTCGGAGAGCTCTATTCTGGAGAGTTCAACCCGACAACAAGCAAGCAGTGGAGAGATTTTTCCGTCTCACCTATTACTGCAGGTCCATACTATTTTGCAGAGAAGTTAGAAACAGACTATGTGCTGAAACAGGATCCTAGGTATATCTTCCCCAATGAGGCAGATACAGAGAACTTCTATCTAAATACCCCTGAACCAGAAGAACCTTACTACTTTGCATATGCAGACGATCCTGGTACTACCACTTTTGAGAAACCCACTGAGCTCTTCATCAAGGAGAGAAGGTTTATCCTCTCTGAGCAACAGACAACCACCTTCCTCCAGTTCAAATCAGGAATTGGTGATCTGGTAACATTCTACAATGCCAAGGATTTCTCGGGAATCAAAGAGAGTATCAGTGATGTTTCAATTGAACAGTTTGCTATCCCTGGGAGTGGGGTTATGCTAATCTTCAACCTCTACAACTCATTCTTACAGAATTTAGAAGTAAGAAAAGCACTATACTACGCCTTGGACAGGGGCTTCATGAGCAAGTTTACGACATTTAATCAGCAGCTCTTGAACTCAACTATCAACAGCTACTACAAGGATTTCTACAATGGTTCATGGGGATATGAGTACGATTTTCAGAAAGCAAAAGACATATTTGAGTCGTTCAACTTTCCTGTAATAGACAAGGACAGCAATCTCAACCGTGCTCCCTTTCCATTCTTTGTAGCGGTAGTAGCAGTACTTGTTCTCACAAGGAGGAAAAGATAGTGACCTATACAGAGAAATTGCAGGAACTTTGGGAGACGTCAAGCTCACAAGGACTTGGTGAGATTCTCAATCAAGCAGTCACTCTGATTTACAAGGCTCACGAAGAAAAAGAGGCGATTCCACTAGGGTTAGAACTTGATATTGTCAATACTGCCAACTACGCGATGGATTATGGATCAAAGCCCATGCAGATGACCCACATCTTGGATTTGTGGAATAGATGCAGGACTTACCTGTCAAATCTCGAGAACCCTGAGATATCGAACAAGATATTCCGGCTTGTCGCAATAGCCATACACACATTGCTGGGGAATCTTATGATCGACGTTGAGCAGAATGAGAATCATGTCATAGAGAGTATTAACGCAATCGATAGCGGTGCTGTGGAGAGTATTCCAGAAGTAATAGAGTACCTATTTTCAAAGAACCAGGAGGCGCTTGAGAGTGAGCGGAAGGGAACATGGAAGACTGACTGCCTTATTGCACAGATCTCCCTGTTCTCTATGCTTGAGGAGTTGGAGAGGGCAGAAGGATTCGACAAGACTTTCAGTTCTTTGAGGGAATTCAGCTCAACTCTGGATCAGAATGATCTCGACGAGAAGAGGGTTCCAAACTCAGACAAGTACAGGTTCATCCACCTGATGATCTTCAACACGCACCCTGATGAGAAACGATGGTTCAGGAACTACGCGAGACTGATGGAGTGACAAACATGACGAAGCAGAAAGATCCACTTGAGAAGATAATGAATGAACGGGAGAAGGCTATGAAGAAGATGAACAGAACTCCTGAAGAGGAAATCAGGGGAATGGCGATTCGGATGTTCTTCAAAGTAGGTGTTGGATTTTCCTCTCTTCTCTTCGCCATCATCTTCTTCTCAATGACGGTCCTCTATGCTACTACAGATTCCATCCTCCATCCAGAGTACAAGACATACTGGCCATGGACTCTCCTAGTGGCGATAATTCTGTCTATTCTTGGAATTGTTGTTCTCACCAAATCCTTCAAGCACCCCGACCCTTATACATATCCAAAAGGACTTTGAATCATAGTGTAAATTGTACGGAAAATAATTATGATATAGCAATATCTATCGAATAATCCCAATCTTGTCTACAATGACTGTATTTAAAAATACCCTAACCCTTTCACTCATTAGATCCGAAAATAATTCGGAATCCTGAGGTTACTTTATGTCACTAGGAATGTACTTCATCAGGAGGATACTATCACTCATCCCATTCACCATTGGGATCTCGATACTTATCTTCTTCCTGTTCGCAATTACTCCAATAGACCCAGTTAACTCTGTCGCAGGATTAGATCCGAATCTCCAACGAAACCGTGAACGTATCGCGGAATCATGGGGGCTCAATGATCCAATCATCAAGCGATATTGGGACTGGGCATTCCCGATGTTTACACAGTTAGACTTCGGAGAGAGCTGGACTTCATCCGGAGTACCAGTTACTGAGAAGTTCGTGCCATTTGTTGGAAACACCGTTTTCCTCTTCGGTATCGCGTTCCTTCTCTCACTCATCGTATCGACCATCCTCGGTATCATCGCAGCAACTAACCACAACTCGGTCTTCGACCAGATGACCCTATTCCTAACACTTGTAGGGTTCTCTGTTCCGAACTTCGTCCTGGCACTGGTACTGCAGATCTCAATCATCGACTGGTCTAATGCTTCTATCCGACCGATCTTCTTGACTACCAGTGGGACGGAGATCTGGCAGGAATGGCCTGCTGTAATTACCGCAGAGGTTACAATGCTTGTCGGTGGTACGGCATTCTCTACTCGTCTGGTCAGATCACAGATGCTCAATGTCCTAAGACAGAACTACATTAGGACTGCGAGGGCGAAGGGTCTTCCAGAGAGAACTGTGGTCTATGGTCACGCTCTGAGGAACGCCCTGCTTCCCTTCGTAACTGTAATTGCTCTATCACTCCCGGGTATTCTCTCTGGATCAGCCATCATAGAGAGGGTGTTCAACTTCCCAGGGGTGGGTCGGCAGCTGATCAAGGCAGCGCTGGAATTTGACCTGCCGACAGTGCTTGCAGTCAACATGTTCTTCGGAACACTTTCCGTCTTTATGCTAATTGTGGCTGATATCGCTTACGGAATAGTGGATCCGAGGATCAAATTTTAGGAGGTAATGTAAATGTCAATGTTAGCAAGTACCGAAACAGGTGAGTACGTCGTCCCTACTGAAGGAAAGTACAACTCATCAATTTTCTCCAAAATCATAACCTCCTTCTCAATAATCCTCACAGTAGCTGTGATCCTTGGGGCTCTCTACGGAGTCCTCTACCTACTGGTTGCTTATATCCAGTTCCAGGATTTCAATGCTCAAGTTGAGGCTGCTAAGAAAGAGTACAACGAATATCTCATTAACTACCTTAATGAGGGAGGTGACCCAGATAGTGCGCAACCATTCAACTATATTCCAACGGATGCGCAGGGTAACTTCCTTAACCCGACCCAGACACTGAGAACCGGGATTTTCATGATCATCGGAGCACTACTGTTTGGATGGCTTGTAAATAAGTTCTACGCAATTTATGGTGAGAAGAGTATTGAGCTGAATGATGTGGGTATCAAGATCACCACGCTCAGGCTTGGTATCGACCCCAACAGTCCAATAAAGCTCACTCTCAGACCGACAAAACTCATTCCATGGGACAGTGTCCTTGACATTGTCGTAAAGAAATCTGATTCGATTTTCTCCACTTTCAACAGCCGAGTTCAGAAGGCCGTGATTTACACCATGGATAGTTCAATCAGTATTGAAGGATTGGCCTTTGGGAATCAAAATGAACTGATGGATAAGTTGAGGGCATTTGGAGAGAGCTTAGAGGAAAGAGTCATCGATTTCGGATATGGAGCACAGCTCGCAGTCGTCTGGAGAAGGATGAAGAGATCAAAGGTAGGAGTCTTGGGGATGGTGATTGTTACCTTCTTCACCATTGTTGCCTTACTGGCAGCTGTCCTCATGACAATTTACCCGTTCGACACCCTGACAAACAGACAAATACCATGGACACCGTTTGGTATCAGGAACCCGAACTATCTCAACCTCAATGCCATCAACCATGAGCCTTCAATTACAGAAGCTGATGGATCACCCGGTTTCCTCTTTGGAACCGACGACCGAGGTAGAGACTTCTTCGCAAGAGTATTCTTTGGATCATTCTACTCCATACTCATAGGTCTGATCGCAACCATCATCGCGGTTGTCCTAGGAGGTTTCATCGGAGCAGCCAGTGGTTATCTCGGAGGTGTTGTCGACAACATCACGATGAGGATCGCGGATGTGCTGATGGTTCTACCTGGACTCCCAATCCTTATCATGATCGGTGCGACATTTACACCAGTATTCAAAACACTGGATATAGAGGGAGCTTACTA
>JALWRB010000529.1 GCA_027077875.1 Candidatus Heimdallarchaeota archaeon | reverse complement strand
TTCCTGATGTCTGCTATTCCCTCGTGTTCAACGACACATATCAGTTCGTTCTGCTCAGTCCACTCGAAGTAGGTGACACCTCTGTCAATCCTAGAGTTGACATCTTTTATAGTACCTGTCTGGAGCTCATAGACCTTCAATCTGGCCATCTGGCCCGCGATGTCCTCATCGTCGAGGGAGTGGTACGTGAAGTACTTCATATTAGGTGACACTTTCACCCCTCCGAGACCAAACGATCTGATTTTGGTAATCACTGTTCCCTCCTGCTTCTCCTCTTCACTGCTAAATCTGAGGATCGTGACATCCATGTTGAGATCGACGGGCTCATCCAGCTTGGCCGTCGTAAGGAATTCTGAATCTGATGTCCACTCGGGTTTGGAGTAGTTGGTGAAGGTGCTACTGATCTGTTTTGTCTCTTTCTCGTCCCCAATCATTGTGACGAAGAGAACGGTCTTCCTCCCGTCATGATAGGATGTCCCCTCGCGGTAAACAATTGTGTCTATGACCCTCGGATCGGCTCTCTTTCTCTCCTTTTCCTCCTCTTCTGCTTTTGCAGAATTGACCTCATACTCTGTGATGTATTTCTGCTTCTTCCCGAGGTTCTGCAGTTCTTCCTCGTTATACCTCGCGGTGAAGGCAATCTTCTTGGAGTCGGGAGACCATGAGAAGCTCGTGACCCCGTTCTTCGCCTTGGTGACTGCCTTTGCCTCACCTCCAAATTCTAGGTCCATAATCATGACCTGTGGTTTTCCAGATCTTCTGCTGATGAAGCTGAGGTACCTCCCGTCTGGGGAGAACGCGAGTTGGGAATCAGGTCCTTGGGTAAATACTCTTTGTTCCCCGTCTTTCTTCCTCAGGAGCCTGACAACTGAGCTATGGGTTCTTTTTACAGGATCTGGAGACAGCTCTGTCCACGCTACGAGGTCAGATGTAGCGGTTATCTCCCCGATTTTCCTTAGCTCAAGGTAGTCCTCTGGCTTTACAGGTTTCTTGCTCATAGGATTTGGGACGAGACTTCAAAGATAAATCTGCTGAATCTCCTAGAACGAATCTGTCCCAATTGAAATAAGATATAAAATGTGTGTACAGTGCAGAGATGTGAGAATCGCTTTTCTTGATGTTGATGGCACCCTGACAAAAGGCGTTAATGCGTGGGAGAAGATACATCGTTACTTCGGAGTGTACGAACAGAGTAAGGTATACCATGACATGGCTCGGCGTAAGGAGATCAGCTACGAGGAATGGGCTGCTCTTGACGTTGCTATGTGGAAAGGAAAGAAATACTCTGAGATCTTCGAGGCGATATTTCCCGCTCCGCTTATCGAGGACGCGAAACTCGGAGTGGAGATTCTCAAGAAGGAGTTTGACATCGTCTATCTCGTCTCAGGAGGCATCGACGTTCTCGTTGACGATGTGAGACGGAGGGTGGGGGCAGACTACGCGGTAGCAAATTCAATCCTCCATGAGGAGAACATTTTGAATGGTGAGGTAGAGATCAAGGTTGGGAGCTCGAAGTACGCAGTTATCTCACAAATTGCACAGGAATTCGGTAGCCAACTCGAGAACTGCGGGGCAATCGGAGACGACTTCAACGATGTGGATATGTTCGAGAATGTGGGAAAGTCAATAGCATTCAACAGTAAGTCTGATGAGCTTGAACGGGTGGCTGATTCGGTTGTGAGGTCTTCAAGTTTCGTTGATCCTGTTAGGGAACTCCTCCGACTCTAGCTTCTTTTTGAGGAAGGGTCCGAAGTACAGGCAGTTCTCTGGCTCAATGTCGAGCTTGGTATCCTGGTCCTCAGCCAACTCAAACTCCACACCTCTGATCACCGCGAAGGGTGTGCGCTCTGCGATCTCACCCATGACGATTGTTCCTATTGTGGCGAGGTTGTCCGCGATACCTCTCATGGAGAACTTGATCTCATTTCCAAACAGATCAACCTGTCCCCGGTAATCTATCAGGGGCTTCAGACCTGCGTATCCGATAGCTACACCCATAGAACCCCATCTTAGTGGTATGGACTTAGTGTCCACCAGTATTACGGGGATTCTGAAGCCTACTCTCTCCTTGATCTCGTTGTAGTATCGCAAGGCTGTTCTGTTACAGTCCTCGGGGAGGAGAAGAGCATGTCCTTTGGGTACATTTGATGTATCAACGCCCGCATTTGAGAAGATCCCGTACTTGGAACGGACGAGTATCGACTTATTCATGTACCCGATTATTTCCTCCTCCGACTCATCGAGTATTAACTGTACGACCTTGGGACTCAGGGTGGTCTTCTTCGCCAAGTCAAGCGCAGCTTCCGATGGAGTCACTGTAGACAGGTCAACAAGCCTTCTCTCTTCCATCGAGACGACCTTGGAGGATATAACAACCACATCTCCCTTGTTCAATGAGAACCCCATGCTCTCGATAGCCTCCCAGAATGATGCAAGAACCGAGGAACCTTCATTGATAATCGATCTGGAGAGAACAGCTGTTGCCATGATGGAGGACATCAGTGGTACCTTCTACCCCCACTTGATAAATGTGGTGAAGACTGCGTCGTACATTGATTTCGAATGAAATTAATTGATTTTTCATCTACAAAGAGCCAAGATATTTGAACCAAGGCAATCTTGGAAGAGTGAAATACATGTCGACTTATGATGCAATTGTAGTAGGTGGAGGCCCCGCTGGAGTCTCATCTGCTTATACCCTCGCTAAGCTTGGCCGATCTGTCCTTCTCCTCGACAAGAAGAGTCACGATAGGATAGGTGACAAATCTTGCGGAGACGCACTCGACAGGTCCTCCCCTGAGATCCTCTTCAAGGAGTTTGGTCTTGAACCCCCCCACGGAGACGAGGTCTCTGATGAGCTCAAGTACATGACTGTTGCTACACCAGAGGGACATGTCAAGATGAGCGCGCCGGGTTATACGGTCGACCGTCATGTCTATGGGCAGAGACTCCTGAAGGAATGCGAGAAAGCAGGTGTTGAGGTTATTGGATCGGCGCCTGTGAGGGACGTTATCATAGAGGACGGCTTTGTCAAAGGTGTCAAATACGTGCACAAGGGTGAGACGATTGAGGTCAGATCGACCGTGGTGATCGACTGCTCAGGAACATTTGCTGCAGTTAGGAAGAGACTTCCCGAGGGATTCTCCGAGGGGCTCAACAGGGAGGTCCCAGATTATCACATCGCTGCATCATACAGGGAGATCGTGGAGCTCAAGGAGAAGGATCATCCATACAAGAATGAGATTGTCCTTCTGTACAAGGAGAGTATCCCACCACCTGGGTACATTTGGTTCTTTACCAAGGGTCCCAAGCGTCTAAACCTCGGGACTGGATGGCTGAAGAGCGAGACTCACCTGTATGACAAGCCAATGAAGCAAATCTATAGAGAGGCTCTTGATGAGCACTACACAAGGGATGAGTACGAGATCCTCAAAACAGGAGGAGGACAGATTCCAGTTCGTCCCCCCTTCGACTGTCTGACCTTCAACGGGGGGATGGTCGTAGGGGACGCAGGATGCATGGTCGATCCGACAACTGCCGAGGGTCACGGTCCCGCTCTCGTCACAGGATATTTTGCTGGAAAAGTTGCCTCTGAGAGTATCGACCGTAACGATGTCTCACGAGAGGGTCTGTGGGAGTACAACGTCAAGGTCATGGAGTTGTATGGGGTCAGAAATTCGATGAGCTACGTGGCCCTGAGGTACCTTCGCAAGCTCTCCCCTGACGGTCTGCAGTTTATTATCAAGCGAGGGATCATAACCGAGAACGAACTTAAGGACATCTACGATGGTGAGGAGAATGCCATCAGCTTTTGGAGCATGCTGGGCAAAGTAATCAAATGCTTCCCCAAGTACGGACTACTCTGGACCCTGAAGAGAATGGTGGACGATGTAAAGGAGATTGGAACTTACTATGAGCAGTACCCCAGTGATCCCAGCGACCTCAAGAAGTGGAGAGAGGGGAGAGATGCTCTGCTCAAAGAGGAACTGTAATGTACAGATTTGTCTACAAGCACATCATCTCACACCTTCCTGACAGACTTGTAGAGTCACTCGGTGGTCCTACGATGGCTATTCTCTCATTCCTGACCATGGGAAGACGGTTACCATTTAGGATGGGTGGTCTCGAATTTCCATACCCTGTCGGAATTCCCAGTGGATGGGTTGATACACCAAGCAAGCACAAGACTATGTGGAGATTCCACGCAGCTCCAATCGTTGTCAAGACCGTCACTCCACTTCCCAAGCAGGGTAACCCCTACCCCCGACTGGTTCGCGGTGATGATTTCCTCATCAACTCCATGGGATTACCAAACAAGGGGAGCAAATGGTGGAGGGAATACGGGCAAAAAAGAAAGTTGCAGTCTCCCGTGGTCCTTAGCATCAAGGCTGACACTGTGGATGAGTGGAGGGCTCTACTCGATGAGCACAACTCATGGGTTGACATGTTCGAGCTCAACTTCTCCTGCCCCAATGTCAGCACTGGAATCATGGACATCGAGGAAGCAGTTGGGATCATAAGGGAGATAAGTAAGTCCACTACCCGTCCGCTGTTGCTGAAACTCAGCCCTGAGTACTCTCCCGAAGAAAACCTTTCCCTTGTCAGGGAGGTAAGGGGTGGTATTCTAGGCGTGTCTATGATAAATACACTACCTGTCACGGATGCCCGACTCGGTAATCCCCAGAAAGTAGGTGGGAAAAGCGGAGAAGCCATATATCCCGTCCTTATTGATCATCTCAAGACCTTCCGTGAGGAATACCCCCACTTTGATGACCTCCCAATTCTCGCGTCTGGGGGCATAACAGTTGAGAGAAGTGTGGAGGTCTTGACGAAGTACCAAGCCATTCCTATGATGCTCACGACCTTTCTTACTCATGATCCATTCTGCCACTCCAAGGCCACTCGGAGGATACGCGAATACCTCACAGAACGAGGGTTGACGTTGGATGAAGTCCTTAACCCAGAATAGGGATTTTTATACCCGAGAAAGATATGTGACTTATGGATAGTGAAAAAGTAAATCAGCTCAGAGAGTTCCTCGATACTGCAGACGACTGGGAGAAGATGAAGGTAGAGGATGGAATTCTTATTGTGAAGATGCCTGCAACGAAGAAGTTTAAGGCTAAGCTCGGATTGGAGATCTTTCCCGTCTCAGAAGATGGAACCTCGATGAAGAAGAAGGGGATCTACATCCTAAGCGAGGATCTTCTCGCTGGATACAGACGATCATTCAACTCCGAAAAACTTGACACATTGCTGTCCGGCATTCAGGAGGTTAACTCAGAGACCAAGAACGAGAAATCCGATAACAAAGTTACACGAACATTCGAGTTGTAAAGAATTTTTCAATTCCTAACCAACTTGTTTTTAACTCCGAAAAAACACTGCTAAATAGTGTCCTCAGCCTCATCGATGCCTAAGTTGATATTTGCTGGTCTGGATTCTGCCGGGAAGACCACGATTTACAAATATACCATCGCCGATCTCAACATAGAAGATTCAGTGGACTCAAAGGCCACGAGAGGAATAGATCGAAATATCCATTCATTCCTCGATATGGATATTTCTGTGTGGGACCTCGGTGGTCAGCAGTCCTACCGTGAGACTTACCTCAGTAAACCTGAAATCTTCAACATCACCAAGGCAGTGATCTTCGTCGTTGACATTCAGGATCATGAGCGGATCCAAGAAGCTTACGAGTACTTCATGGACATCATGAACATCCTTATCAATGTCAACCCACGGCCCAAGGTCTACGTGCTCTTCCACAAGTTCGACCCTGCAGAGGTTGGGAAACTCCGAAAGTACTTCTTCCAGGCATCACGGCTGTTCAAGCAGGCTGACAAGATCGCAGGAATAAAGTTCACTGGGTTTGCAACTTCCATATACTCCTCTAATATCCAGAAAGCTGTCAAGAGGATTCTGTGGGAAAATATGGACAACTACGATCCCAATGCAACTCCGACACGCCCCCCTGAGAAGGCTCCAGGAAGACCACAGCAGGGAAGCTCGACGGTTCCTAAGATTAGCAAACCCCAACCCACCCCCACCTCGGGTGGTGTCCCCAAGATTCGGTCAACCACACCTAGTATCAAAGTTCCACAGGTCAAAAAGTCGGATAACTCTGTTCCAAAAATCAGATCCACACCTACTCCGAAGAGCACTACTGATATTAACGAATCATTTGGTGAGAGCTTAGAGAAGGAGATGGACGAGCTCTTGGCCTCTATCGATAAGACTGTTGAGGCAGCTGAGAAGAGGAAAAAGGAGAGTGCACCCACCCCGGTGACGGCTAAGGAGAGTGCACCCAAAACACCCAAGGTTGAGCCACCAAAAGTAGAGGAGGCACCAGTACAACCCTCACCTACTTCTCCCCCGAAACATATCCCAACAGCGACATTCAAGACTGAGGCGCCGGTTGAAGAGAAACCATCCTCGCCTCCTCCGGTTTCAACCGAGGAAGAGAGTGTGATTTTCGAGGAGGTGCCAGATCTCTCAGATCTGTCGACACATGTGGTCGACAAGCTCTCAGAACAGGTCTCCAAGAGGATGGCTGAGACTCCGGAGATCATCGCTATCGCGGTTATGGGACTCGATGGCAATACCCCATTGGCAGTCGCGAAGAACGAAATGGAGAAGGAGAAAATTGATATCGTCAGGATGGTTGTCTCACAGCTTAACCCTAAGCAGTTCTTTCAAGACATTGGAGATGTGGAGTACAGGGGACTTGGGCACCTACAGGTAGCCGACCTAGAAATCTACTTCGCCCGACTGACGGACGAGTATGCCATATCGATCCTCGTCAACGACATCTCTGGTCCGATGCTCGAGAACGCTCAGCGTATTGTAACGATGCTAAGGCAGGGTCTGGGGATGATGTCTAAGGACGAGGATGAAGATGAGGGAGAGGATGAGACCGACCTGTTGAGTGACCTACGGAGCAGACTGAGCCGGATAGGATCCCTCCACAGCCTTGACGACTAATCCCAATTTCGCTCCTCCATTGTGGTACTTCCCCCCCTCTGGAGATATTGCGTAAGGAATTATGAAGAATCCGTCTGTATTCTCCACCTTAGTTGTCAGGGAACTCGGAGAAATGTTTTGTGGGTTTGAAGGAACCTGCTGTTGTTATCGGGACACGGACGAACGCTTCTGCGTGCTCGACCTCTGCCTGAATCCCACGTAATCTCGTCCTTGTGGAGTGGAACCGAGAGTAAAAACCGTCCCCTCCCTTGTGCGACTGAGACTCGTAGACTTCAATGGCTTTGAGACGACAGTCGTTATGCTCTGAGATGTCAATGTAGATTTGGGGTACTGGGATCAGAACTGTCGTCTCAGCTGCCCAGAGTGCTGATACTTGATGAGCAACATTGTCGGAGGTGGTGTGACTGACCCACTCCACTGCCTCCTCAACCAGTTCTCGAACCTTCTTATGCTCGTGGTGGTAGTCGAAGTCGATGTGTGTGACGACTATGTCAGGTTTGAATTCCCGGATGACATCTACGATCTGCTTCTTTATAGACAGTTCATTACTGTTGTCTACATTCCTGTTCTCAAGGATAATACCCCTGCACCCAAGGATCTCACAGGCGTCCTTGAACTCATTTCTCCTCGCCTCGTCAGAGGTCACGGTCACAGCACAGGACTCACCAATCTGCGCGTACTTGGCTAAGATCCCTCCTGCTGAGAAGGTCTCATCATCCTGATGTGCGAAAATCGTCATTAATCGTCTCATGGTTCTACCTCGTGAAGTTGGTGGTGAAGGAGTAAGCCAGATTTTGTTTCGGACGCACGTTCTGCAGTTCCGATGTGGCATTTGTCTACGCTCGCTACCCGAGATCTCTTGGAGGTGTCATCGATCCCTGCTTGCGATTGCACAACCGGTGTTGTCTCGTTTCAGCATCCTTTCGGAAGTATCGTTTCTGTTGACAGAGCCGAGGTCTCCCTCGATGGACTTGCGTCCATACCGGCTCCTCCAAAGTGTCTGGACTTTCCTCGTTGGATCAACGAAAGCCACATCTCCTTCTCCGAATTCTGATGTGTTATCTCAAATAAAAATTAGTGCTTGTTTTCGAAGAGTGCTGTGAACTTGTGGCATATTTCTTCCATGATCTTGGAGGAGACATCCTGTCTAGATTCAATTTCTATGAACGGTGTGAAGATGCTGTTGAGAACGGATCGCGAGGGGAGTATGTTCATCATCTCCTTCTTGAATGCCAGTGCTAGAACAGAGAGGGTTTTTCCATGGAGCCTGATGTCCTCCATGGTTTCATCAGGTATCATCCTGCTGTAGATGAGTATCATCGCACCGGGATTTACCATGCTTGGAATTGGGCCGTACAACCCCTCATGGTAGTTCTCCCCCTGTCCCATGAGGGAAATAATCTGGCTCGCAGCCATCGGGGTGAAGACCTCAGAGAACTCCATTTCCTCCCTGAGGATAATATCTACGACTGGTCCGATGTCTTCAAGTACGAAATGTGCGATGTTGCAAGTAATGTTGGTCTTGGAACCCACAAAGTTGATGATCCTGTTGTAAAAATCAATGTCATCGAGCTCGAGGGTTTCCAACAGATCCCTGACAGGACCCTCCGTCCCCTTGAACTTGTAATACGCTTGGTAAATGGCGTCGTGCACCATGCTCTTACCCCACTCCTCATCCGAGTTTAATTGATGGTTGATGTCCTCGATTATGTCACGTATCACCCTCTGGCATACCTTGATCATCTCGTCGTCATCAACAACTTGGTTTGTGCTGAGGAAGATGGCATTCTCCGAGTCGATATCGAAGAAGTCACTTCCCTGAGCAAGCTGTTCGACGTGATAGACTAGAATCTTTCGGATCTCGGGTACCTTGTCCCTTGGGCATATTTTGATGATGTTTTCAAATATCTCGTTGAGGAAGGTTACCAGTTGAGAGAACCCAGTAGTTCTGCCAGTGACGAGATTGATCTTCCGGATAACGTCCCTTGACAGCAGCGGAAAGTTCAGTTCTGCTACCTTGTTTGACAGTCTGTCAAGTTTGCTGTTAATAGTATGGTCAATCGGTCCGATAATTAGGAGGGGGTACTCTGGGTAGCGGATCATTCCATTGAGGAACTTGAAAGAGTTACTGTAGTTATCCCTCGTGTCGAAGATGATTGCCGAGATATCCGTCCGTCCCAATATCTCAAAGATGTCAAGGTAGCTTTGAAATGGCCCGCAGACTCCGTACCCTGCGGTAAGCAGGATCTCCTTCAGCTCATCTTGCCTCTCAGTTGATACTGAGCAAACGATGATCACATCCGGATTCTGGTTGTCTGGTGGATAGTGGAGAAACTCATCTACGGGAATCATTATGCAATTCTCTCAATGCTATACCGCCCTGTGTAGCCCGACCTAATAAAGGAATTGATCTTTTATCGTGTATTTGAACCACAGGCTCCCCCGCCTGGAGTCTCGATTCTAAGACGGTCTCCTGCTTTGGCGATCACAGACTGACGCCCCCCGATTTCGGATACGATCCCACTGCTGACGATGAGGTTCTTCCCGGGAAGGGCATTTCCTCCTCCATCCACTCCCCATGGGCATAGAGTTCTTCGCTCCGTCTGCAGTGAGATCCTTGTTCTCTCACGGAACTCCAGTTCCCGCACGATCCCGTCACCACCATCAAACTTCCCTTTCCCTCCTGAGTCTGGCCGGATGGAATACTCCCTCACTATCAATGGAAAGCCCAACTCCAGTGCTTCCACAGGTGTGTTTAGGGTATTGGTCATATGGGAGTGTATGGCCGATGTTCCTTTTCTTCCCTCCATGGCACCTGTACCACCCCCAATGGTCTCGTATAGTGTCCACCTGCTATCGAGGCCACCAAGGATGACGTTGTTCATGGTACCCTGCGATGCAGCGGGGAAGGTCATGATGTTTCCAACAGCACCCATGACCACGTCAACAATTCGGGAACTAGTCTCGGTATTCGCGCTTGATGTAGCCGCAGAGGGCGAGGGGTTCAC
>JALWRB010000528.1 GCA_027077875.1 Candidatus Heimdallarchaeota archaeon | reverse complement strand
GAGCAGAATTATCCGCAAGTTCAGGTTGAACAAGCTCGACCACCTCATCTCTATCCACTACAACTCAAGGGAGGCGTACCTCGAAGACCTCAGGAGCAAAGCAATACTTCGAACAAGAGAACAGGTAAAGAGCAAGGCGGAGGGAAGGGATGTCATCATCACGCACACGGTCTACGCCATTGAGGACCTATCAAAGTCGCTAAACCAGACGCACAATAGACTGGTCGAGCTGTACAACATCCACTTCCCCGAGCTTGTGCTTGAGGTTAACAACCCCTCGACCTATGCGAAGATCATCCAGAATTTCCCACTGAGGTCGGAGATGACCACTGAGAAACTGGTGTCTATCGGACTCAACGAGAAGAATGCTAAGGAGATCATGGGTCTTGTCAGCGAGTCTCTCGGTGCTGATTTAGAGAAGGAGGATCTTGTCAATGCTCAGCACTTCGCAGAGCTGTACCTCACGGTGAATGAGAAGAAGTTGAACCTAGAGAGATGGATGGAGAAGACCATGCAGGAAATCGCACCCAACCTCACTGCTGTCGCAGGAGCTACGGTTGGAGCCAAGCTGATCTCTAAGATCGGTAGCCTGCAGGGACTTGCGATGAAGTCCAGCAGCAAGATTCAGACACTCGGCGCCGAGAAGGCGCTCTACAGTGCAATCAAGAGCGGAGGGGACACTCCCAAGCACGGAATCATCTTCCAGATCCCTGAAATAGGGATTTCACCGTTCTGGCTACGAGGGAAGATCGCCCGAGCATTTGCCTCTCGTATTGCCATTGCTGCAAGACTAGATGCATTTGATGGAGAATTCCTCGGTGATAAATACAGATCAGAACTCTCAAAACTTGTTGATGACCTCAAGAAGAAGTACCCCAATGCACCACCCCAGAAAGTGCGGAAGAGGAAGAAGAAATCAGGAAGGAAGGGACCCTTCAAGAAGAAGAAGGGAAAGAAAGGAGGGCGTAGATGATGGATGAGGAATACTATTACTCCAAGTTCTTTCCATTGGGCAAGATGCCAGGAGTATACAGGGTAAAGGGTGTGCAGGGTGTGGAACTTGCAACCAAGAACCTCACCCCAGGACTTACATTCTATGGAGAACGCCTATTTGACACCGAGTTCGGAGAGCTCCGAGAGTTCTCACACAACAGATCCAAGCTCGCATCCAGTATCCTCAACGGACTAAGACTCCCCGATCTGGGACCAGACTCCGATGTACTGTATCTCGGAGCATCCTTCGGAACAACTCCAAGCCATGTCTCAGACCTCCTTACAGGGACAGGGATCGAATTTGCTCTAGAATTTGCACCCCGACCAATGAGGGATCTACTTCACGTCGTCGACAAGAGAAAAAATATGATACCAGTACTTGGTGACGCCAGATTCCCAGATATGTACTCGGACCTAGTTCATGCAGTAGACTTTCTCTATTGTGACGTCGCTCAAGCTAGCCAGTCAGAACTCTTCATCAAAAATGCAGAGTACTTCCTCAAACCAAAAGGAATTGGATTCATCGCTATCAAGGCGAAATCAATCTCACAGGTGAAGAAACCATGGGAAGTGTTCAGTGAGCAGAAGAACTTCCTTGAAGATCACGGAATGGACGTCTTCCAAGAAATCGACATCGGGAAATATCACCGAGACCACAAAGTATTCGTTGGAAAATGGTACTGAAGAGCAAAATTCTGTATCCTAGGAGATACAAGTAAGACAATCCTCTTAAATCATCCGAGATTTATCAAATTGGAATTACACATGCGGCAAAGAGCAATTTCTAGAGAAGGCATCGTCTCGGCAGAGAGAGAAGACACTTTCATCCGTAGATTTAAGAGAATTCTTCATATCCCTGCAATGAAGACAACCCTGAGAACACTATTCAGGGTACCTCAAGTAAACCTCTACCACCCAATAAGAGAGCACTCACAGTACCCCTACATCGCTGCAAGATACAGAGGACTACTCGCTCTGTCAAAGGAAGCATGCACCGGTTGTAAGAAATGTGAACGTATTTGTCCCAACAAAGTTATCATCATGAGGGACATTGAGATCGAAGGTGACACCTACCGGTTTCCTGCGTACTTTGCTGGTCGCTGCATGAAGTGTGGTCTCTGCGAGGAGGTCTGTGATCGTCAGTACGCTATTCGTCACACGGATCAGTGGGAAGACGCTGGCTACATCCGTGAGCAGTTGTACTACAGTCCTGAGCGTATGTGGGATATGTGGGACAAGCACATCCAGCCGCGTATTGACGCAAAGATAGCTCACGTTGCGGTTCCCGACAAGAAGAAGATCAAGGGTGACAAGGACACCCAGAAGGCCAAAGAAAAAGAGGTAATGGAGTTCAGGAAGCAGCAGGACGCTGCTGAACCAACTTTCTGGTAAGCTCTCCCTTAATTGATACGAGTCACCCAAGTATAAAAACATTCGAAGATTCCCAATCAGATCACTTGTCATCTAGCAGGTTCGTTGTTCAACCCAAGGTCATTCATGGTTTGACATGAATCCATT
>JALWRB010000527.1 GCA_027077875.1 Candidatus Heimdallarchaeota archaeon | reverse complement strand
GGAGAAGGCTAACCTTGAGAACGACTTGGCCAAAACCAATCAGGAGTTAGAAACCACTAACCAGCAGATCAAAGAGACTTCAGAGCAACTCGTTGTGGTAGAGCAAGAGCACGGAGAGAAGGTCGGTGTCCACATCAATGAAGCTCAGGAGATCGAGGAAAGGAACAAGAGACTCGAGCTCAAGGCTAAGGTTCTGAAGCACCTCTTTGACACGGGGTATCTTGTGGATCCCGCTTACGACATCCTCAAGCGTATTGGGCAGCCTGGGATTGACGATGCCAAGAAGCTCAGCCTCTCGGCCAATGCACAGGAAGGTACCGTCCGTGAAATCCTGAATGAGCTCGAGAAGCGAGAGGTGGTATCGTTCGATGAATCTTCCGGGAAATTCACCGTACTTAAGAAGATGGAGGACTTACAATGAGCAAAGAAATGACAGAATTTAATGAGCTCCTTGACAGGGAGAAGAAGAACATCGAGGACATTCTCGACAGTTTGAAGAAAACTAACTCCGAGCTCATCGAGCTGGATCAGAAGTTCACGGAAGAATATAACTCGATCGTCAGCTCTGTTGGAGAGAAAGAGAAGAAACTCGCGGAGCTCACTGAGACTCGTGACAAACTCCAAGCAGAACTGAAAATGTTAGAAGAAGACGTGGGGCAGCTCAAGCCACAGATCACCTCTCTCGACGAGGAAGAGAGCCAGAAGAACAATCGTTCCAAGGAGCTGTCTGAAGCTATCACCAAACTGAGCACTGAACTGGAGGAGAAGAAGAGTAACCTTGAAGTAGCTAGGAAGGAGCTTCACCTGAAGAACGAGGCTATGGCCAGTCTCACCAAGTCAATCAACGAGGATGTGGAGAAAGCGATGGCAAGAGTGGAGGAGGCCAAAGCACAGGCCGAGCTGATTCCCCAGAAGAACTTGGGGACGAGTTTTCTCCTTGATCGAGGACTTGAAGGACCCAGTGCTCCTAAGGCAGAGATCATCACAATTGTCGCTGCTGAAGAACCCATTTCCACTGAAGAGATTAAGCAGAAGGTAACGAGCATATCGCCCGTGCAGGTATCGAGATTCATCACCATGCTGGAAGCGGATGGGAAAATCCACCCCACAGAAGACGGTAAGTGGGAGCTTGACAAGGATTTCCTTAAGAGTCTGGGAATCTGAACAAAACTTCTCGTTCAACCCATTTTTGAAATATTTTCTGTGTTGGAATTCCATCCTTGTGAACCAAGCACAATATGTTTACTCGCTGTGTGACGATGTCTGTCAAATTACTCAATCATTTTTGTTCCTCTTCCTTCTCATGAAGATCAAGGCAACCAATCCGATACTGGCAAATGGGATAGGTCTCGTCGAGCTCACCGTGTTGTATGGCGGGAGGGTATTTGTGTTTCCATTGTCTATGATAACATTGATCTCAAATGTCCGTTTGGAGAAACCGTCCGTTATCGTGAACCTGATCGTTGCCTGCCCGTCTGGGAACCGAGTGGTATCGAGAGTATAGGTATTACCCCTGACTTCAGTCGCAACAGAGTACGTGGTATCAGACATCCTGACCTCGATGGTGGTCCGAGTATTATCTGGAGCCTCCCAACTGAGCACTACCTCCCCTGATAGAGTCTCTCCAGAGGTTGGTGTGAGGACCTTGGCGTCAAACGCCCTGTGGTTGTCCATAAATACGACGTACTCTAGGACAAACTCTACCCCGAAGTTAGTCCCCACGGTCAGCTCTATGAGGTAGAGCTGGTTGGGGAAGAGGTCACTGCTGAGCGTGATGTCCGGAGAGTTCGAGCGGAAGATAGGGCCGTTCCGAGAATCTATGAAGAGGTTGATGTCTATGTCTGAGAAGGTACTTCCATTGATGAAGTCAATGAGGATCGAGTACTCTCCTGCCTCCTTGACACCAAAGGTCACAACTTCCTCTGCTGCGCTCGGAGTAGTTCCCAGTCCGTTGAGGACATCGACTCCGTTGTACATTACCATGAGGTCAAGATCTACTGATCCCTGCGTCGTCCAGTTAAGTACCATGGTCACCTTCTCTCCCTTGACGAATTTCTTCTCTAGTGTAATCTCGGGAGACCCTGGTCCCTTCTCGAGATCAGTCAACTTCAGTGTCTGCTGTATCGTCGTGTTCGTCTCTTGGTAGACCGCGAGCGACATCCTGTCAACCTCAATCTCTGGAAGCTGAGCAACCGAGTACCCACTAGCATCGATAACTAAGTCCCCAGTTACTGTACCGTTGATGTCCTGTGAGAAATCCGGTGATGGGTCTGGAAGACTCTCGATCGTGAGGTATCGTGCGAGGACCTTGAGCTCTACAGGTTCGGAACTAAATGGCGTCTCCGTCACGTGGGTCTCAAGGACATAACGTCCACCGGAGGTAGGAACGATCATGTTCTGTGCAAACTCGCTTGACGTCGATCCGGTGTAATATCCTGAACCTAGGTACTGCACGTCCGATGTCTGGAAGAAGGTTCCATTTGTATCGTACAGGTAGAGATTAGGGAGCAGTGGATTGACATTCCACTGCACGGATATGGCCAAGAAAGTAGCATTGTGAGGGACATCGAGGTAGTAGAACCTGTGGTCTCCCGCTTCCGGCCTTGCGGTCGAACCCAGCCAATTCCATGAAGGTAGTGTCTCGTCAAGCTCGTAGAAGAAATTGTCTGCTACCTGATCACCGAGGAAATCCGCTCCGTCCATGAAACCCACATTGAGGACTGGTGCATAGGCCAATGGGATCATTGCGGTCGTCACTCCTCCTGAGCTGAAGCTAAGGACACCTGTTCTGTAGTCTTGCTCATCGAAGTCACCAACAAGGTCGGTGGAGTTATAGCTGGCGATGTCCCACGCTGTCCGTACATATTGACGGACTGTTACCTCATAATTCAGTGGTTGCCATCCGGTCACGCCGTTCTCATATCCTGGATCCGTGATCAGGAATCTGAGGGTACTGTCCATGTCCTCGAAGGGGAAGCCCACGAAGAAGACAGTGCTATATGCCGTTGTGTAGGCTTCTGCAACAAACACACCCTCGCTATTTACCAGACGTATTGCTGGGGCGGATAGACCAGTTCTGAGGAGCTGGTCATTTGACTCTTCTGTCAGTGAGGTTATGACCTCCAGTAGTACTGTTGATTGGTCAATCTGCACTGATCCTGGTATCGACCTGTTGTAATCTGATCTGGTGGTTATGCTGAATGTGTCCTCTGCTATCTCGTCGAGAAAGCTCAAAGAAGCACTCGCGGATGGAACTACCGTTCCGTTCCCATACACCAGCTCAATTCTCCTACCGTCTGCAAGTGCTGCAGGATCAACCATCACAGCTGAATCAGGAACTGACCCATTGAGCAGAGGATGATCTACTCCAAAGAGTAGATTGAAACCGTCATTCATTCGCTCCCCAATAAGGACAGGAGATTGGTAGTCCCTGACGATTATCTGAGGACCTCCCAGAGCTGAAGAGACAGCACTGTAGGCGTCGAGTAGTCCTGCACCTTGTGTCACTGGGTCGAATCCTAGGTCCTTGGCTGTACTTTTGAGAATGGTACGCACAGTACCCAGATCTGCTTTCTGTCCTTTGGACCGGAGAGCCTCATACATGAGGGCAAACATCCCTGCTGCACGTGGACCTGCCTCTGAGGTACCTCCGAATGTCCTCGATGCTATTGATCCATTTCCCTTGGCTGCAGCCAGAGGCTCGGTGACGTATCCGAAGCTTCCTAGCGCCACGGCGTCGGGCTTGACGTATCCCAGAGGGGTAGGTCCCTCTCCGCTGAACAGGGCAACGTCGTCCTTCTGTGTCCATCCGTACTCAAGGAATGAGGTCGAAGCTCCAACGGTGAAGGCTAATGACGCAGCACCAGGAGAAGCAATCGTCCCGAATCCAGGACCACCATTCCCCATCGAGACGACGAAGCTGATCCCTGGGTAGTCGGAGTATGTGACACCAAAACTTGATCCCAGTACATCAAAGAAATTGGGTGTGCTCAGCCCGTCGAGGAAGAAGGAGAAGAAGTCGACACTTTTTAGCTCGGTGAGGTGAGAACCATCTCCCCACGAGTTGGAAGAGATGTCAACCAAGTGATCCCTGTTGACTCTCCATTCAGTTAATGTAGGTTCAAGACCCGCAACCCAGAGCCATCCGATGAGGAAGTCCGTCAGCTGGTACCCCTTGGTGGATATGATCATGGCGTCTGGTGCTGAACCGGGTATGGTGTAAAGGGTTGAATTCTCAACATCGTCTGTCTCGGGATTATCATAGATCGGAAACTTGACGATACCTCTGCCCGCTGCTGCAGAAGCGGTCATAGTTCCGTGCCCAACTGCGTCGCTGATAAATGCGAATCCACCTCCGATCGGGTCAATGCCCTGAACGAGTCCTTGATCGACAACACCTGCGAGGTCCAGTGTGGATGCCAGTGCTCCGAGTGAGAAGTCGTTGACACCATCGCCGTCCCAGTCATAGGCGAGGATGGGATTGTCGTTGCCATACGGTACCTCATCATTCAAGCTCCAGTCTACAAGTTCCCTGTACAGAGATCCTGCCTCGAAGATGAAGTCATTGAGAGCCAATGATATTCCGAAACTGGTGTCCATATCGATGTATAGAGTGTCGTATCTCGTGGGATCTACACTGTCAACGAGGACGAAGATAAAGTAGCTGTTGATCTGCTGCTGAGCGAAGAACGGTGCGTAAGCTATACCGACCTTGTAGGTACCCGATTTCGACTTCTGAGAGATCCCGGTAATCTCTATGTTATTGAGCTGTATCCCTACGCTCGTGGAGTTAATGTAGCTCTGCTGATCCGCCCCCCAGAAGATCACGCTCTTCCCCTCAAGTGGAAGGTAGGTCACCCCGTCCACGGTCTCGGCCTGCACGGACAGATCGGTGGCAGCGAGACCTGATCCCGTGGGATCAAAAGACGCAGAGATCCCCGATGGAAGCCTCTGCATGGCCGAACTGAGCTCGGTGTTCCCAAAGTCAATCCCTGTGTCGGTGATCCCTATCACCACATCTCTACCTGTGATGTTGAGCTCGTTGTTTACCCTCTGCGTGTTCGAGACATCTTGGAAGTAACCCGAGTTTTCCTGCGGTGTGACATCTGGACTGTCCAAGTCCATTCTTCTATCCAAGATCATTGTTGAGATGGCCGGGTTGTACACTCCCTCCTTGACCTCCCTTACACTGTCCGCCCGGACAAAGTGGAGGTACTTCTCACCTAGATCAAGGGGCGGTAGATACTCGTCCCCCACTGGGTCAGGTGAGCTGCTCATCGCCATGTACTTTCCGGTGTACCACTTGGGAAGTGTCCCATTGGCCAAGATGTCGAGCACATCGTTCTTCGTACTGATACTGTTCCCCGTCAGCGAACCCAGTTGTTCCATGACTCCCTGATCTGTCACAGCAGGCTCAACGGTATCTCCCGGAACCACAGGTATAGGTGCTACTATCAGAAGAAGAAGTACCAGTACAATTTTTCTCATTATCTCCAAGTGGCATTTGAATCCTTTTATTCTTATTTGTAAGAGTTATGCCCAAACCACACCATCCCCCGTAATTAATCAGTGGATTTAGATGAAATAACAACAGAGTACTTCGGATTTTGGACTCACGAGTCCCTGTGAATCTGACTGCAGAAATTAGTGCTATTGACATCTTGAGTGTCTACATGGATTCGATTTCTGCACCTAGGCTTGTCCTATCGGTGCTCAAGGAATCTGCCGTCGGTAGATTATTGCCTCCCCATCGAACTTGAAGTACATCTCCGCTGCCACCTCCCTGATGAATACCTTCATCTCCTCGTCCGGGATAAGCGAGAAATAGGCTGATATGTTCAGTGATCTAAGGTGCTTGATGATCTGAGAAATGGATCGGCTCTCTCTGGAGATGGAATCCAAGGCGAAGTACATATTCAACGTGGCCAAGATCTTCCCCTTAGCTCGGTCGTTCCTGATCGAGACTATGTAGTCCCTGAGAACCTCACGGTCGTCACCGCTTAGAACGAACGGTACAGGACGACCAGACCACCTCTCTATGTCCTTGACCACGAGGTGGATCCGGTCACTCTCCTCCTTCTTTACCTCCTCACCGACCCCCACGACCATGATCGGGACGAGACGACCCTTCGAGGCAATGACGAATTCCCGAAGCAACCTCCTGAGCCATCCGAGGTGATCCTTCTCCGCGGGATCGAGGAGGACTATCAGCCCTGAGCTCCCCGTGTAGTACGCCTGTCTGACGGATACCCACTGTTTGGCGGGGTATAGCATCCACAGCTGTGCCATGAGGTATCCCTCAGAGCTGTCGGGGACGATGATCTTGGTATAGGCGAAGTTCGCACCCTTCGTTTGGAGATAGCTGGAGTCGAAATCCTCCCCGAATATCCCCCCCTTGAGTCTGTCGAATAAGGCTACATCATTGCTGATCACCGAGACCTTGAACACCCGGTTGACCTTGGCTCTGGTCATACGTCTATTAAGATTCTTAGAATTTGAAGCTTTGGAGGACGTGTCGTATCTCTCACAAATATCGGTGTGTCCCAATGGTAGAGATTTCGACTAATTATCATGCTAAGGCTTCACACTCTATTATCATCCAACTTGGGCAGACCGTTACACACATCTACTCTTACGTTATCTTGTAACTGGCTGGACTTAGACTCTCGAGGTTGTATGCAATCGTTCCCTGGATGACGGTGTAGATCAACTCAAGAACCTCGGTTATGTCAGATCCATAGGTACTCCTTCTGACATAATTCTCCAGCGAGGGCAGTAGTTGTTCCTCTAGGGAGTAGAATGGGGTCCAGTCCATCGAGATGGCTGCTGTCGTGTGGGGGAAATTCGGCCGAATGATAAGCGAGATTAAGAAGTCGGTGACTCCTCCCCGCGCCTCCTCGTTGTGGACTGGGATCAGAACGTTCTGGCTCGTGAAGTCCTCGTCCGCGAAAAGGAAATACTTCCGACCACCCTGTTGCACCGAGACGATGTCCAGCAGGTTCGTCAATATTCCGAAAAGATCGGATTGTTCCCCTGATCCAATTGGAGGATAGATCTCCGCTACCTGTGGACCAAAATTCTCGTGGAAATAAGAAACCGCAATGTACAATTTCACCTCGAACCGGATTTCACTCACGGGTGTTATTATCCTTCCCGACTCATAAACTTTCAAGCAACAGTATGAAAAACCTAGATGGTCTGTGTCTATAATTGATTTTCTCTGGCCACCGGAACCTCAACCTTTGCTACGGTGTCTGTACCCTTGCACTACTTGTTCGGGCATCGCGTCTTGTTGAATCAACCTAGTGCATACAGAATGGCACTTCACTCTCTCGGGTGTAATAATGTTACTCAAAAGCTAATCGAGTTGCTACAATATGACTAATCATCGTCTCAGAAGTACTAGTTCTACAAATGAGGTCTACAGGCTCATGATCCACGTTGATTCTTGGCACCAGTGTCTTCTGGGCACAACCTGCACTGGTGGTTTTCCCATATCCCGAGATTCAACTGCCTGAGAATCCGCTCGACCGGTGAGATAACTGCTACCGCGGGGATGCTGATGTCCTCCCTCATCAAGCCCTCGATCATCTCACGAGGAGTGCGCAACCTCCGGTGGAAACTGGGGCAGTACCGGTCGAGGATCTTCAGTGTCCTACGGTATACCTTCATAACGTTGGGATCAAGCCGAGGTGTGATATACCCCTCGAGGAGGTACATCTTCACCCGTTCAATGTAAAGCTCCAAGCGGATAATACGTTCTCCGTACTCCCGGTTCCGAGCAGACAGTTCGAACGGAATAGGCACAGCTGGTCGTCTGACCTCAGGAATTTAAACGTCTCTAACAGCACAAAGGACAAACGGATGACTTATGATTCAGATACCCCTTAGATCTGTACTGATATCATCCAACCTTGACAGTGCCTGTGAACCTGTAAGCGTCTCAAGTTCGATATCTTTCAGATCGTTCCTATAGTTTAATCGGTGAATATTGATTCTCTCCAATACATCTAGATGATTCCCGTACTCAAGCAGGTAATCCAGAAACTCTGAACTGTGCGTGGAGAGAAATACTTGTCTATTTTTTATACCCTGAATTAGAGATCTTGCTTTAAGATCCATGTACTGCGGATGCAGGTTGACGTCGGGTCCCTCCATGATCAAGATCCCCTTCTCGACCAAGGTTAAGATTATCACGTGGTAAATAAGTGATCAAAGACCCTTGCCATGAGTCGACAGTGGCATAATCCCTCGTTCTAGTTCAATGTGAAGAACGTCCCCTGTCCCCGCTCGCCCAAGCGTTTGAAACTCAGGAAGAAGGTTTTTGAGCATTGACATCACATCATCAAGCTTATTCTCCATTGATAACGTGTCTAGAAGTTCTTGAAAATTATCCTTTCCAGAGATCTGATCAAGAAGGATAATTACAGGATGCCTGCTCATTTGGATTCCTGGTTTTAACCTCAGACTCTTGTCAGATATTGACATTGAATGAAATACTCGATTGTATCCAACATTATCAGGAATTGAATCTGGTAAAAGAAGGAAGTACGATCCGTCCCCTTCAAAACCAGTACTGCTCATCACGAACTTATCTGTTTCACGGATTGCCCTAAAAAGATCTGACTTGTCAACCGATTCTCCCAACAAATCGAGGAATGTAGCGCCCTTATGAAGTGTCTCTGTGCCACACTTCAATGCTTCCCTGAATTCTGGATCGCCATATAGATCGGTAGAGAATCCTAGGCTACAAGGAGAATGAAAATCGGACCTCCGTGATTTGAACACGGGACCTGTCGGTATCTGCAAGGTCTGGCGGCTATCCAACCGTCATAGAACTCATATTCTCGGGTGGTGTAAATTACTACAGCCGACCGCTCTAGCCAGGCTGAGCTAAGGTCCGGTGCAGAGTATCATGCTATCAGAACAGCTGAACTCTGTCTCTGATACTACTGTCACATTCAGGATTTAAAACCTATAGCTTAGCTACATTTCTAACCGAAGTGTAATTTGATTGAATTTTGACGGAGCTATGTAGCGATCTACATCTTCTCTGCCACGGATAGAAAGCAAAATAGTAGCGGTCGGCTGTAGTCAGGCACACTCGACGTTAGCAGGAAAACTGTTATGTGTGGTGAGCTCCATCTCCAGACGATAATGTGTATAGGGTGGAAGATTTATCTGGTTGACCAACCTTATAATTAACTGCTTGAACTTAGTCTATGACTGGTGTGAAACAGTGCCCAATTCGAGTTGCTATGGAGAGGACATCTATCGGAAAGAAGTGGACACTCCTCCTGATCAGGAATATCCTATTCGGCATGGACACATTCTCGGACATGATGAGGACCAATCCGGGACTGAGCTCTAAGGTGCTGAACGAGAATCTGAGACAGATGATGGATGAGGGCTTAATAAATAGAGTAGAGATCAAACCAAGGGACGTCCGCTATACCCTGACTCCTATGGGAAGGGATCTGAATCGAGTTCTCTTTGAAATTTCGAGGTTTGGTGCTAAGCACTTCCCTGATGAAGTCTTTGAGGATAAACCCCCTGTAGATCCTGTGGGATTCTTCGGCAAACAGTTCCGAATTCCCGATGACGAAATTGAGGTTATGAGAAAACCAGTGGTGAGTCTAAGATGATGGTTCTTACTGCACAATTTCATTAGCAATCTATCTTTTGCAGAATGGATCGTATAGTCTATCAAAATATTCTCAGAAATACATTCGTTATGCAGTAAACTCACTTAATGATATATCACATATTTTCTTGAGATCTCTATTGTATTTGTCCTATATTCCATTTTGTCGGAAGAATAGTTATAGCCTGTATGGTCAAGGTTGATTGATGAGCGACGAGGTGCTGGAAGAGGCCTTTGCGAATCTCTTGTCGGATATGCTACACACAGCTATGGAAGACATGAAGATAACTGATGACGAGATCGCTATACTGACCTTCGTGAGGGATCAGGTCGAGGAGTACAAGATGGTTCTCGCAGAGTCGATGGAGCGTGATCCCCACGAGCTTGACCAGATAG
>JALWRB010000526.1 GCA_027077875.1 Candidatus Heimdallarchaeota archaeon | reverse complement strand
ATCCTTAATCAGGTACCAAGGACATTTATCGATGAGGAGGCAGATACCTACACCAAACAACTGGTCAAGGAGCGGATCATAGACCCCATATCCGACAGCAAGATCAATATCGCAGGACTCATCTCCAACGACATAGAGGTGATAGAGAAAGAAGCGGAGTACTCGATGTACTTTCTGGAAGGAGTAGACGCCAAACGACCTATTCACGTGATTGCGAATCCAAGTGGCAAGCTAGCATCCCACATTAACGAGATTGCAGAGTACATCGTCTCAAAGAGTGGAAAGGGGCAGTAGATATGGAAAACTTTAGGCCTTATGCGATTTATATCATCATTGAGGATGGAAGGTGCGCATACTTCAAGCCATTCTCTGACAATGCACCACCTCCAGATTTAGTTTCTGCTCTCCTCACAGCTATGCAGGGATTCGTTAAGGAGGTGACTGGGTCACACTTTACCGAGCTGACTGCGGGGCCGTTCTCATTCACTTCTGAGCGAGTTGGTCCTTTCAGCGTGGTAATTGTATCCAACAAGTCCGAGATTGCAATTGAGAAAGCAAAATATCTTAGCCTGAGGTTTATCAAACGGTTCAGGATGGATATTGAGAACTGGTCTGGCAACACAATCGACTTCGAGCCATTTGACGAGGATATTCAGGAGATAATTGGCAAGGTTGATACCATCAGAATAGATCCCAGTGTCCCCCTCGATGCGATCAGTCTCCTCTCTCTCCGCCCCCAACTCCAGTCGGTTTCTAAGGCACTTCTCACCAAGGGAGAGTTGACGCTTCCACAGGTAATTGAGCTCACGGGAATCTCTCCGATTCAAGCTGAGAACCAGCTAGAGGAGCTTCTCCTGATGGGACATGTCGGCAAGTACAAGAAGGAAGGGCAACTCTACTATTTCGTCGTCTGATTACAGGACACGAGGATGATGCCCGTACTTCCCGAGTAGCTCATTAGCAATCTCTAGCTCTTTCCTAGCGATGTCCTCTGCACCAAGTTGATTGGATTTTTTATATTTCTCAGCGAGCTTGAAATGGAGCTCTGCAAGACTGGTTTCTAAGTACTTAATTCTCTCTTTGTTCAGGATACTGGGGTAGCCCAAGGCCCTCTCCAAATACATAATTCTATCCTTTATCGGGCGGTCATACTCTTGGGAGAGGAGGATGTAATTATTGTAGAGTTCCTCCAGGATATTGTCTCGGTATTCATCGTTGTTAAGGTATTCTAAAGTATCCTCAAGGATTTCTAGCAGTTCAATCTTGTACTCCACCGTGGGGGATTCACTTGCTGAATCGGAAGCTAGTTTAGATGCTACTTTAAGGGAAAATATCCCTAGGTTCTTCCACAGATGAAGTGCCTTCTGCCTGTTCCCTGCTTTCTCCCACGCATCTATTGCCCTGTAACTGAAATGAATGACATCGAGATAATTCTCATCACGGATTGAGTGGCGGATCAAGTACTCAAATGTTGACGCAGCGTCCTTGTACCTTTGATTGTTGTAATTAATCTCAGCTTCCTCGAGGTAGGTGTTAAATTCGAGATCAGGCACAAAAAAGTCTTAAGAGCTTGTCTTTTAACCTCTTGTTATAGGGAATGGATTCCTGCAAATGTCCTATAATAGCAATGTATTTGACTGATTGGAAAAAAAGATTATTGTGGACAATGAAGAACTTATAGAAAAGGCCAAGGTAGCTCAGAGAAATGCCTATGCTCCATACTCAAAATTTCACGTGGGCTCAGCACTACTTTGCAAGGGAGGTGAGGTCTTCATGGGTTGCAACGTGGAGAACAGGTCATTTACACCAACGGTGTGTGCAGAACGGTCTGCAATCTTCTCGGCCATTGCCAACGGTACACGGGATTTTGAGAAAATAGCGGTTGTCGGTGAAGCAATAGATTTCACATATCCCTGTGGAGTTTGCCTACAGGTGATTTCAGAGTTTGTAGACGATGATTTCCCCGTAATTCTGCAGAATAACAACGGTGAAATCAGAGAATTCGCACTCAAGGAACTACTCCCCTTGACGTTCAGGTTGGAGGAACGCACGACAAAGTAATTTAATCAATGATAGAAGTCAGAAATGAATGCATTCAGACAATTTCCATCACAGGGGAGGGAAGCACGGAAAAGAGGTTCACCACTTTGAACCGAGGGAAGGTATTTCTGCTCTGGAGATCCTTAAGGAGTTTGACCAGATGGGAGTATTTGGTGGGGGTTCGCTGGGAAAGGCGTTCCGCATCCTGACAGAGGCAAAGAGGAATGGAGCTAAAGTCAATATGTCGTTAGCAGGTGCGATGATTCCGGGAGGGATGAGGAAGACAATAGTCCGCGCTATAGAGTCCGGTCTAGTTGACATGCTGGTAACAACCGGGGCTAACTGTACTCATGACCTTATTGAGGCATTCGGCCACACTCACCTCAAACACGTTAGTTTTAGAGATGACAACGAGCTAAGAGAGCGAGGAGTAGATAGAGTGTACGATGCGTTTGTTCACGCAGATGGATTCCCTACACTCGAGGATAACATTCAGAAGCTGATCATCCAGATGCATGATGAGCTAAATATCGATGGAGTCCTTCACACTAGCTCTCACGAGATTCTCCGGTGGTTGGGAGAGCACATAGATGACGAACAGTCTTTCATTAGGGCAGCATACAAGCATGGCGTCCCAATCTTTGTACCTGCACTCTCAGACTCCGTGCTCGGTCTACAGATCTGGTTACGGTCACAGTTCAAGAAGATAATCATCGATGAGATGAGGGACTTAGGAGAGATCCAGACCATCTTCCACGAGGCAGACAGCAACGCAGCCTTCATCCTCGGAGGGGGCGTTCCAAAAAACTACATGCTACAGTCAAGCCTGATGAGTGATAAGGAGTACGAGTATGGCGTCGCGGTGACCATGGACCGGGTAGAGACCGGTGGACTTTCTGGAGCTACCCTTACAGAGGCGGTGTCATGGGGCAAATTCACATGGGAAGCACCAAAAACCACGGTATATGCAGACACAACAATTGTCCTCCCGTTGATCGTCTCAGCTTGGATGGAACACATCTCTGCAGATGAGAAAAAATAACCGACGGATGAGTGAAATTGTAATACATTTCACGTCATCAGGATCTGTATTTACTTAGTCGGCTGCGAAGAAGGGCTCAATCTAGGAGAAGAAAAGCCAGTGTTTCCAGCCGCATTTCTATGAGATAGTGAAGATTTTTTGGTACACAGTCAAACAGGTTCTCCAATAGATCCGTATCATAAATTCCGTCTAAGAGACGGGAGAGATCGAACTCCTTGATATCAAGTATTCCATGTTCTTGGTACTCCGAGATTATTTTTTCGATCATGATATTGTGACAGGTACAACTCTCTATTTCAACCATTTGGAGCGAAATTGATTGCAGAACTTGAAATTCAGATAGTTTATTAGGAACAATTCGGCACTTGGCTTATAGTGATTTTCTATGGCAAATAGAACATGGCACGTAAATGGCGGACTCATCGTCTACATAGTCACCATAGCTATTCTCGTAGCTCTCAGTTCATTCGACTTTCAATTCCAGCGGGATTCTGCATGGTTGCTGGTCGCCTTACTCATGGCGGTATTTGGTTCCCAGTTCCCCGACCTTGACCAGATGTGGAAAAGAATATTTGGTCATAGGGACTGGTTGCTCCATTCCGCAATTCCATCAATTATTATGGCTGTCCTCGTGGTCAATGGAAGCACAGACAATGTGATTCTGTACCCAATACTGGCCATTTTTAATATTGGAGTGGCATCTCACCTCATCCTTGATTACTTCCCGACGTGGGAAGGAAATAACAACAAGAAGCTTGATTTTGAGGACATAGTTTATGCGACACACTGGGTATTTGATGGTATCTCTGGTTCGGAGGATCTACAGAAAATGGTAGGGACCTATCTCATACACTTCCCGAAATGGCTCAAGAATTTTGGACTAAAGAGGAATACGCTTGACAAGGCGTGGACTCGAATATATCTAATACTCAACGCTTTGATCTTACTGGGACTCGCGGTATTCTTTATCGCAAGGTTTGAACAGCTGACCTAATATTCTGTTATGAACTAGATACTAGGTGAATCACAGTTTAGATGGTCGTTCAACAAGGAGACTGAATGATCTTAGCTTCGGTCACAAAACTAAGAGGAATACTTTCGGTCGTACCTTTCCGGGTGGAATCATGCTGTGACTAATAATCCGTTGACGAGAACTCTGAATCGCTAAGGGTGCAGCAGAGAATACTTTCAGCCACCTGTATCCCTAATATTAATATAAAGCATTCAACATAGTCATCTGTGGAACAGATCTCAGATATTGTGAGAATAATTCGGAATAATCTGTCGACGGAGGAGAGGAATCTCTTGACCAAGAAACGGGTTATTCCAATAGAGGGAGACTTGGCGAGTGATCTCACCCTACTTAGGGAGGCAGTGAAGCTAAGGAAATCACATACACAAGAGGATTTTCGATCCATAGAGAATTCACTCAAAGACCTCATGATCTCAACAAAGAAACAAGAGCGAATGGTTCAGAAGCTCATCTCACTCATCCCCAGAATTGGATCGGATACTCTGAGATCGATTATTCTGGACGTGGTGACATCAGCACCCTGTGGATACACGGAGTTGATCAACTTTTATGCATCCCTCAATGAATATCTCAAGACCATCCTCTTTGAGCTTGAAATGCTCTTTCCCACTCATATGCTAAAGGAAAACATTCGTGGTTCTAAGTACTATAATGTTCTCAATCCAATTTACGAGATTGGGGACAAGTTCATCCCCTACTTTTACTTTTCAGAGATAGGAGGAACGATTGTTCGGACCCTCAGATCAAAAATGGATGTTCAAAGTCTTTCACCGATTGTCGACTACACCTTCACGGTTCTCAACATCAGCGAAGACAATCAGATCTTCACCTCACTTGATAGACAGGTTCTAGAACTCACAAGAGATCTGCTATTGATATTTGAGAATGGTACAGAGACGCACACGGAGAGGTTGATCAACTTCACTGAGTCGGTAGCAGACTACCTCAACGGTAAGATATGGATACTGCTCACTGCGATCTCAAGTGTAGGAGAGGATACGAAGGACATAAGTATGGAGAGACTATTCGGGACAGAATTCTTCAGGCAGTTCAGCATGGAGTACTTCACCTCACCCTTCTTCATCCTTTACACCCAGTACTTCGAGAAGCACCGGAAACTCTCATGGGTGGAGTACGACTCGAAGTCCGACAAGGCAAAGGGGTTAATCACCTACTTGACTGAGCTACTGTTCTCACTATTCGATCATGGTGTGGAAATCGACCTCAGTCTCTTGGAGGGACTCTTTGAGATCCTTCAGATGCCAGCGATGGACTGGCGGGGTATCAGGTACGACATTCTGGAGAAGTTCTTGTTTGTACCGTTCGAGTATGACTCTTGGATGAAACAGCAATTCACCACTTTGTTCAACTTCCAAGTGGAGAGAATATCAAGAGTTGGGGATGACAAATTCAAGGACTACCTCATCGAGGGTAAGGTAGAGGCGGAAAACTACCAAGAATTTAGATTCCTTGAACTCTTATTCAAGATCATGAGGTTGTTGGAGTTTTAGTCCAAAGGCCGTAGGCAAATGTTTTAGCCAACCACGACAATGGGTACTGTGGCGTTCATCCGTAGTGCACTGTCAATCTGTAGGAGACAGAATCTAACTGTCCCTGAATCAGTCATCAAAGCCATGCGGGAAATCCCTCGGGAGAGGTTCATGATCAATAAGTACAGGGAAGCTGCGTGGAAGGATGAGCCGTTCCCAATCCACGGTGGTCAGACGATATCTGCTCCACACATGGTAATGATGATGCTCACCAGAGAGCTCTTTGACCCGAGACCAGATTTGGATGTACTTGAAATTGGGACAGGTAGCGGGTACAATGCAGCAATTCTATCGAAAGTGTTTAGGCATGTCACCACCGTCGAGCGAAAGGATGAACTCGTAGAATTTGCGAGAAAAAATCTACAGTCAATAGGAGTATCCAATGTTGATGTCCTGAAGGGCGACGGTACCGCAATTACCTTCAGCAGGAAATACGATCGAATTATGGTAACAGCTGGCGCTCCTTACATTCCCGACAACCTTATTGAATTGTTGGATTCTAAGGGGATTCTCCTGATCCCTGCCAAGGACCTCTATGGACACTCCCTTGTGAAGGTAGTCAAAGAGAGGGGCACATGTAATTATCTGAAGGAGGGGTCGAAATTCAAGGGGAAAGTGAACTGCATAACAGGTCCTGCGGTAAAATTTGTACCGCTCTTGGGTGAGGACGGGTATTAATCAGCGATAGTTTATATTATACAGTACAGAATAACGATTAATGAATGAGCAGTTACAGAGACTAAAGTTGATCATGAAGAAAATCAGCTCTGTCCAGCGGATACTTGATGAGATCAATGAAATCGCCAACCAAGATGGGGAGGTAACTGAGGAGGAGGTCAAGATCATCAACTCCATTAACTACCACTTCGAGAAATATGTCTCTATGCTCGAGACTGTCTTAGAGGATGGAAAAATCGACGACTTTGAGCTTGAGCAGATCTATGCCTATGAGAAGAAGATAGTTCAGATGGCGAGCTCTGAGGCTTTCACCGATGGGAAGATCTCAAGAGATGAAAAGAACCTCATTGAATCGCTCATCGCGAATCTCGAGGAGATCCAAGAACTGTAAGTGTCGAGCACTCAACACCAATTATTTGAGGAATTTGTTAGGCAGTGAGTCAGAGTACTTGAACTGGGGCTTGTATCCCTTGACGAGGATTGGTGGCTGTGAGTAGAACATTGGCTTCTTCTCAGTTTTCATCTCGATGGTCATCTCGTCGAAAAACTCCAGGGTTCGTATAATCTTGACATTCTGCAATTCCATATGACAAATATGGCCGTTCTCTATAATAACTCAAGACGGAGGGTTAGTTTTAAGTGAAAAACATCCGATGTGAAGACCTAGGAACACGGATATCTTGAGGAACGTCGGATGATTCAGAACTAGGAACTGCTAACTGTCCAAGGTTGTCTGCAGTAAGGGCACTTTCCAGTCATCTGCGTCCACTTTTCGAGGTGCTCAAGATGACCGGAATTTTGGCAGTGCGGACAGCTAATCACTGAGTCATCCTTCCCTAGCATCGAGTAGCACACGACGCACTTCTCGATGGGTGCATTGCACCACTTGCAATAACTTCCCAGCATCTCTTGATGAGTCAATGGATGACCACATGACCTGCACGGTACCGTGGGATGTTCCTTGATATATCTCTTGACACCTATAGTTCTTCTCACCATTCGATCCCCAATGTTGTTCACCACTCGGTCGACCAGATGTGGTTTCTTTATTGAGAAGAGCCCAAAGGAAAGAAGAAGGTCAAAGACGGTTGCCGCTATAAGTCTTTCGTCCATAAGGTATAGTCCCATGGAGAATAGGATTGGAGCAGCAACAAATCCCAGAACCCAAGTATTAAGGAATAGACCCTTAACAATGCTCCATAGGACGGAAAGTGACTTTGCGAGGATCCGGGGTAAGTACCTGGCCCATACAGCAATCGTCCGGAGACCAATAAGTAGGAATTGCCAAGCGCCTCTGAAGAAGACATAAACTAGCTCCCGTGCTTCGATTAGGAACAGAAGTATAATCAACCCTAAAATTAGAAGTTTCGAAGTGAGGGGATTCAGAACCCCTCCCGAGAGATCAATAAGAAAGTCCTCACTCTGTGTGAAGAACATGGACACGAGGTACAAAAGAAGAAGGACAATTGGGATGAAAAAGTATGACTTCCGAGCTCGGTTGATAAACTGTCTCCAGCCAAATTCTACCATCGAGCTCAGCTTCCGGAACAAATTGAGGAACATCATATTAAGATCATACATCTCGGTACCGAATCCCAAGACAATGAATGCAATCCCGACAATTAGAGCTGTCCACTGGTATGCAATATCTATGACCTCAGGTGATATCACGAAAATGAAGATCGGAATCGCTACAAGAACAAAACCGAGATAGACAAAGAAGGAACCGACAGCCCAATACTCTGCACCCATTTTCCGAAGTCTTCCGATCACGATACCAAACACCATGATGAGGAAGCCAATTGCGAAGAAAGTGAGTCCAACCTTCGATGCACCGTCTTGCCCAAGTGAGCTTTGCAGTCCGACTATTGCGGCGATACCGGCGAAGATCAGCCCCAGACCTACCTTGTTGAAGTTGACCGTGCTCATTTTGCCACCTCCAAAGACCGCCGTTGATAGACTTCACGGAAGAAGACTACACCTGCAATCATCAACCCTATACCCACCGCAATCCGAGCGGGACCAGTGATGTCACCAGCGAACTGTGTAAGAAAATTGCCCTCTGGCGGAGCAACAACGATGAGAAGTCCAAAGAGGATCATGATCGAGGAGATGATCCAGCCAGTTAGCTGTAGGATGTTCGTCGCAGCCCAGTTGACGAACCTGAGCACACCTCTGAAGAGCATGGGGGAACTTAAGATGTATATTACCGCTCCCGTAATTAACATCGGGATGAAATATGGATGAAATGGGGAGACGAGTCCGGCACCGTAGAATATGAAGTAACTTACAACCCGAAATATCCCCGTTTTTTGTCTCATCATCCGTTCCAAATTGACCCTTATACCTATTCGTACACTACTGAAGGACAAGAGGAAGCTGGTGAACGATACGTACGGGATCATCCAAAGTCTAAGAATAGCATCCCAAGGAAGATAGAACCCGAAGATATCCCAAATGATCAATATCGCAGAGATAGCCTTCAGGAGGGTATTAGTGTTGAAGTTGTTGACAAAGGCTATAATAGCCCAAGATGCACCATAATAAAGGAAACCCAGAATTGGAGAGAGGTAATTCCACAATGAATAGGAGATGAGAACCCATCCAAGAATAAATAATCCTATCTTAACCAGATCCGGATAGGTGGGGAGAAAGACGGGTAGGATAACGAATACAAGACCAAGGATAAAGATTACTATGGTGGAGTTCCGTAGAAGTCCTACAAACCAATGGGTGAACTTAACCATCCCCAGATAGACATTCTCTAGAGTCCTCCTTGAAGCATTGGCGATAAAAGCTAGAATAACCTGACTGACAAAGAGTACCAAGGACTGATAGGATACAAAGACGCCAAAAATATGGACAATACCTGCAACCTTAGCGTATATACGGTTTTCATCTATGAAAAATTTGAGAAGCAGAACTGCCACTATTCCAACAATGATCGAGATCAAACCAGGGTGGTACTCCGCGAAATCAGGGGAGGATGCAATAATCAGAGATATGATCATGACGAATTGAAGGATGGAGATGATGATCTCAATTGGATGTCGGAAGAAGGATACAATAGACCGGAATACATCCATGAACAGTGTCGAGAAGATTATTTCCACTGCAGTAAGTCTCATAACCAGACCAACGATAGCCAAAATACCCCCCAAAGTCACCCCGAATGTGAAAGTTGGATCGTAGAGTTCGTATATAATGAGAAATACTCCAAAAAGCATAAGGACAAATGCCAGAGGTGTACTACTAACCACTGAGAGCTGCCTCAATATGACGAAGAGAAACACCATGGTGAGTACTCCGACAACAATGAGCGCATAGTTATAGCTCGCTTCAAGAGGTGCAAAGACATTGACGATCGGAAGTAATATGACAAGGTACACAAGTAACGATCCCAAAATATTCCTCATGTCTATAGGGGAATTATTCTCTGAATACTGCACAACAATTAGTGAAAAATTCAGAATATTAATGTTTCAATCCGATTAAGAATTATACCCAAAAGAACGATGATATGCTGCATTACCCGAATAGTTCACCAGTATTCCACCCTCTAATAAACATGTGCGTAAAACGATAGATATGGCCATTGCACAGAGGTCGATAAATCTCCGTAATATTCAACCAGGAACTATCTCGGAGTACCTCTACAAACTAGATATCGGATTCTTCTCAATGTCAGAACTGGGTCCCTCAGTCATATACTCTGATCTTAAAGGAAATCGATTAAAGAGGGGGTTGCCAAAGGAGAATGTCCTTCAGAACATCGCACTGAACACTATTCTAGCCATGGGGCAAGGACATTCATTTTGTGAGGGGGTATTTGACCTACCAGCAGGAATGATGCAACGATACCGATTAATGGTGATTTCTAAGAAGGTTAAGGACAGAGGAAGTAGTGACCCTAGGCTCCAGGAGGCAAACCTAATGATCATCGCTTTCTTTATCCCGAAAAAGATTGTTCGATACCTCCCCCACTATGCTGTCGTTGAAGACGAGATCCTTGAGCTCCTAAGTGACTACGACGATTTTTCTACTCTCGTAGAGGATGATTTTCAGCATATAAAATTACAACTGATAAGGATTCTTGACAACTACTGTTACTACTAATGATCCTATTTCTTGATACTTGTGGCGTAGAAGGTCTCATCGTCTTCGTATAGATCGAGCTGGACGATATCCTTTTTCTCAAGATATAGCACGGTTTTATTCCACTGGCTCTCAGGTAGATTGTCTTTCTTGAACACCACGATTGAGTCATTGAACTCATCATCATCCTTATGGAGAACACCTTTCATTGCGAAAACGGTATTGTTATTCTCGACATACTCCTTAATTGTCCTGATCTCGAAGAAGTACGGTCCTTTCGATTCGTAGCTCGGCTTAGTTTTCTTCTCCGTCTTAGGTTTCTTCGTCTCCTTCTTCGGAGTTGAGCGCTCTTCCTTCTTAGGTTTCTTTGCTTCCATCTTGGGCGCGGTGTCGACAGGGACCTTGATCCCACTCTTCTGCATAGCTCTTTTCCGGGCTTCCGCCTCTGCCTTTTCCTGCTCTGCTTTCGTCAAGGCGTCCTCGATTCCCACCTCATTGAGCATCTTGGCCCGGTCTGCGATCTGTGAGGGAATCCCGGACTGATCTAGCTCCAGTCCGGAGAGGGTGGATTTGACGTATTTCTGCTGAACAGTCTTCCACAACTCCCCAATATTTGCCTCCGATAGCTCTTCCAATGGAAAATTAGCCCGTATTCTGAACTTACCCACGTTGTATCCAGATCTTGCGATCGAATCTGCCTGCCTCCTCGCGGTTCTCTGCCCTACAATACCAAGGTGGCTGGCGAAGCAAAGTACCCATTTCGAGTTATCAGAGTCCATTATGAGTAATCCGTCATATCCCAGATTCGAAAGGGACTGCTCAAGCTCATCCACGGATGCAGATTTTGACTTTTCCTCGAGTTCTGCTTTCTTCTTGGCATCTGTTACGTGATTGAACTCTCGTTCGGAGTGATCATAAATGAAATACTCATTCTGTTCGTCCATTTTAAACAAATCAGAATTGGAAGAACCTCTATTTAAGAATAACTTGAGGGGTAAAGGTCAGCGCTAAATTTGTATTTCAGAAAAGATTCTGGTAGAAGCCACCCATATTTTTTGTATCAGGTGTTAACTCAATAATTAAATAATGAATGTCGTGGATCAGTCATGGAGTTATCCGAGGAATCAGTCTCGAAACTGAAATCGTACCATAACCTCTCTATTTTCCTTGCAATAGGCGTGTACATCCTCATACTGCTCGGAGGATATACGAAATCTATAGATGCAGGATTGGCTTGTCTTGACTGGCCACTATGTGATGGTCAGATCTTTCCGGTGGACAGAGTTGGAGATATTAAGTTCTGGGCAGAGTACATTCACAGGTTCTGGGCGGGTATCATGGGTATCCTAATCGTTTACCTCTTCTTCAAGTCGAGGCAGATGAGCTCAATCGTTCCCAGATTGCAACAGGTATCTATCTCTCTAATTGTTCTAGTGATACTCCAGTCAATCATGGGTGGGCTGACAGTCACGCAGAAACTCCATCCATTGGTCGTCACAGGACACCTCGGACTCGGAGTATTGACTTTCACGGTAGTGCTTTACAACTTCACAATAATCAACGAGTTCGTCAGAAGAGACATGAAGTAAATATCAAATAATTTTTCCTATTTTCCCGTTTACTCGTAAAAACAGATTCTCTTCAGTAGGTAAACTGAAAGAAGGAGAGTTTTCTAGAGAAGGATAATATAAAGTCAAGTGTATTAGTTATTACTAAGAGTTGTCACTATGAGTTCCGAGCCAAGTATAAAAAAAATTCTTATGTACCATATAAAGGAGATTAGTGAAAGAATAAAGCTCAGAAGTGAATTTTTCCCTATACAACTCCTTGATCTGAGGTGCAAGAGGAAGATCCAACTTGATCGTGACCCCGAGAACTATAACCTGAAACGGAATGAGATCTCCATCGCTGATGTGAGAATAAATGCACTCGAGGAAAAGAGAATCGGGGAGGATAGGATTGACCAAATGCTCACTTCACACATCATCGACAAACTTCCGGAGATGTTTGGGAAAAATCTCAAGGTTGAGAAGAACATAGACCTCGAGGTCGGGTATGACAGTGTCCATCTGAGTGGGAGAGCAGACCTGATCATCACGGATCAGAGGACGATGAAAAAGTCAATTATCATGATTCACTCAATTCCAGACATCAGGTCAAAATTCAACATTCCAAAACCAAGACATCTTGATCAACTCCTAGTACTTCAAGATGCGATGAACAAGGTTGAGGGATACCTTGTGTACATAACCAGGGACATAGGTGAGATGATAATGTATATTCAGCAGTATGACCGAACACGGCTCTCCAAGATCAAGAAAGAACTAATTGCCCTTGAGCAGAGCAGAAGGAAGAAAGAACTTGTGAAGAAGATGAAGGACAGCTCACAAGAACCCTGCTCATATGAGTGTAAATGGGCAGACTTCTGCTGGGGTGAAGATGCAATCCCTCCCCTCAGGTATATCTTTTAAAATAATACACGCGAATGGGAGAGTTCATATTCCAAGATGCAATCCCGAATCTGTGGATCCCATTCAGCACACAATTAATTCTATCGAGACCACGAAATCGGAGGTCTTTCTAGGGATGGGGAACTACAATGTCCTCCGCCTCAATAATAACATGGAGCTTGCGGGAATAATACCAATAGGGTGGGAGATCAAACGAGTTAAGGTAGACGGGGACAACCTATTCGTGACTTCCCTCAAAGAGGTAGTACACTGGCACTGCCTTAGTACAAAGGACACCGCGGAATACCGAATCCCTTACGGATCCCTTGGTTTACATATCACAGCAGAGAAGGATATCGTGGCTGGTGCATACCAAGGTTTGGTCCGGGTCTGGGATTCCAATGGTCAGCTCAAGTACGACCTAGAGGGACACGACACTAGGGTCTGGGCCATAGCGGAGTATGATGGAATGATAATTACTGGGGATGGTTTCCGCGGTCCGAATTCATTCATCAGATTCTGGTCGAAGGATGACGGTACTATTATCAGTATAATTAGGAGGGAGAACCACAGGGTGAATTCGATCTTGGTGAACGGGGATGAACTCCTAGCTACAATGGGTCGACCAGGGGAGATTGTCTCTTACAATATCTCTGATCAGACCGTGAATTGGGGAGTCCAGATCGGGGCGAATCTCACAGAAATTGCTCTTGGAGAGGATGTGATTTACGCCTCTGACAACAACAAGTTGATTGAGCTCTCACGAGATGGAGAGGTGAAATCACGGACTCAATTCGAGGGTTCTATCATCGCCATGAACAATTGGAAAAACGGATTCCTTCTGGGAGTGGACAATACCCTACACTACCTGAACAGCTCACTTGAGGAAGTTGAGAGAATCTCTATCGACAAGGAATTCACCCTATCTAGGCAACCAGTGACTTGACATCTTCCATAGAGATCTCGGATTGACAGTGCGGACATCGTTTGTTGTCCAAAACCCAAGGTAAGAGCTCATTGTAGTGGGTCTGCCCTTTACATCTTGGACATATTCCTACCCTCTCGCCACCCTCTATTTTCTGGAAGCACACTGGGCATTCTTCACCGATGCTTCCGACAGGAGGGATGATTTCACCAGTTTCTTCATTGTAGACCAGTTCCGTATAGTCTTCAAGCACCTCCTTTATCGCTCTTCTAAAGGTTGGGGTCGGAGGTTTGTTTGATATATTCGACGAGATTGCCATTATGTTTATTGCGACTTTCGAGTTCAGTACTGCATTCTCAATCTGATCCTTAATCTTCCTTTTGACCTCATCGTAAGAGTACTGTTCCTTGTAGAAATCAACAGCGGGGAGGGTAATTGTACCTAGGTCATACCTCACTATGCCCAGAGATCCATCAGGGATAAGTACCTCATTGAGCAACTCCTCGAATTGCCTATTGGTCCCCTTGAACTCGACCATCTCCTTGATCTTCCCTAAACCAATTGATGAACCACGCTCGAGAGAGCTCAGTTTGTTCTGGATCTCCTCTTTCATCTTCTTCTTCTCCCCAGGGGAGGCAATCCACTGGACGTACTCAATAACCATATCGTCGAGATCTATAGATACCTCCTCTTTGAAATACCGTTCTACCAGTTTCTTCAGCTCTTGGTATGTTATTCCGAAGTTCTCAGTCATGGTCTTATAATTTGTTAATGGGATTATGGCTGGAACATTGTACTTCTGTATCGTGAAGAGGAACTCACGGATAGGAAGAAACTCCTTTTGCCTAAGCCTCCTGTCCTTCTCGACCATGGAGAACAGCTCTTCCATACGACTCTTGAGCTGTGTGAAGTTCTCCCGAAGTTCTGGGAATACATCATCGTACTCTTGGAGAAGGTTGAGGTCGTAGTTCAGGCTTGAATGAATACCATCGAGAACCTCCACGACCTTCTCAAGGGTGTAGTAGTCATTGGGCTTTCTCGATCGTAGATTATCTAGGGTTTCGTATGCGTCAAGGACCTTAATGTAGTTGTCCTGTAGACGGGAGAACCACGCGAATTGCTCAGTCACATAGTCACTCCTTCTCTTGTTCAACCTCCTCAGGACAAGGTACTCCTTGTAGTTCTTGGCTCCGAATTTCAGCGCCTCCTGGAAGGATCGATGATCACTGTATCCTTGCTGTACTGCGACTTTATACTGTCCGTAGTCTGTGAAACCACCATGTTTCATTAACTGGAAGGTCTCAAAATCAGGCGCCCCCCACTCGGTTGCCTTCTGGTATATCTCGAAACTTTGGAAACCCGCCTTTTTCGCGATGGAGAAGACTTCATAATTCGGAAATCCTTTCTCGTCCATTTCCTCCAAGGCGATTGCGTCAGGTGCACCTTTCGACACACCTTCGTCATATTCTTCCCTAGTGAAATATCCTAACCGATGTGCCTCCCGCATCTGTGCATGGGATTCAAAACCGCCCTTCTTGATCTGATTGTATATCCTTGGATCTGGGGCATGAACTCTCTTAGCCGCGTAATAATGCTCCGGTGAGTCAAATCCTTTCTCATGTGATTGGAGGAGGTCATCCCATGTACGGTATCCCTCCTCGATCAGGCGGTCATACTCTGCCTTGTTGGAACACCCTAGTTTTTGGGCATTGACCATCTCCTCCTTGGAGCTGAATCCAAGGTTCTTGGCATGGTTTTGCTCATCACGAGTCGTGAATCCTAAGGTCAGGGCTTGGGTCCATTCCTCCATTGTAAAGAATCCACTTGACTCAGCCTGCTGCATCTCCTCATACGTACTGAAGCCCCTTGCACCACCGTTGATGTATGTCTTGTAGTTGGGAAAGCCCTTCTCCACTGCTTGGAGATACTCCTCATATATTAGAGATCCAGTCTCAGAGTACTCGGGATCGAGAATGACACCAAAGGAGATCATCCTCTGCATCTCCTCATAGGTCGGTATCCCATGGATATTGGCGAGTAACCAAGTTTTGACATTTGGAAAACCACTTTCAGAAGCAGCCTTGTAGTCACTGTAAAGCTCAAAACCCAATGACCTAATTTTGCGATACTCAGAATATTGAATATCTTCAAACCCATGAGATCTCATCTCCTGGTACTGAGTGAAGTTCTCACAACCCAAGGAGAAAGCAGTTGCCATCGTCTCCTGATCTGGGAAACCGAGTGCTTTTGCGTGGAGGAAATCGGAATAGGTCTCGAATCCGTTTGACACACAAGCCTCGTAAAGGACTGCACCTGGACAGCCCATCTGCTCACCTGCAATATATGATTGGTAGTCGAGATACCCCTTGTCCAAAGCGTCATTTAACGTCTTCTGATTTGGGAATGTAGATATCAGCTCCTTGATCCTGTTAACAGATGGGAGTTCGTTCATCCCACGAGCAATGGCAAGGTATTTCCTAATGATCTCCACCTTGTTTATTGAGAGGGTATTGAATCTCTTGAAATCTTCCCTATGTTTCTTCCAATCCTCCTCCGTGATCTTCCAATTGAGAAGGTACTCTGCTCGCCAGTCTTCAACCAGCGTCTCACTTGATTGTATCTGATACTTATGAATAAGCCCTAGCTGAATAAGACCGATGAAAATGTCAAGAATAATGAAACCTATTACGTAGAGAGAGAACGGTTGCTGGAGATAAATGTATGCAGTGGCAGCTACGATTAACTCCAGAAAGATAGAGGAGAGGATGAATTGATATCCTCTTCTTTTATTCGGCAAATCTTGTTGCTGAAGGTCAGATACTATAGTCTCCGTAGTTTCGAACAAGAGGGGAATTCCGTCCATTGAATTCATAGATGGAAGTATCTCGAACTTCAGAGAACCGTCCGTATTTAGTACTGAAGTGAGGGTTAATGAGAGGAGACGGAGCACTATCCCTGCGACAATTAGAGCGAGAGCTACCCTGCTATCTACTGAATAGAGAAACAGCATGGATACTGTAACGGCAGATATAAATGAGAAAATAGATGAAATATAAACAAAGTTGAGACCTTTAAATTTCAAGTAGTTGTAGATCCGGTCAACCTCGCTATCCAAGTTCGGATTTTCCACAAGTATAACCTGAGGTAATTCGATATAAAGATATGTGCGTTCCCTACAAAAGATTTCAAGGGGCTGTTTGGGTCGAGTTCACATCCAATTTTCCCTCTAAAAATAAGTGATTAAGTCATCTGAATTAGAACTTTATCAATTAGACAAGTTCCCCCTCTGACAAAATATCATAATTTAGACATCTAATAACATGAAGAGCTCATTGTTAATATTGGAATGTTTCATCACCCAGTTAACATTAACCGACAGACTTATATAATTTAGACTGCATATATTTATTTGATCTAATAATTTATTTAGACCTCTAAATCGGTGAACTCGAATGTGGCTCAATATCTTCAGACCCCAAGGAATACGACCGCTCTCCCCGACAGAGCTACTCGCTCTGTTCTCTGCAGGAAGGACCACTTACAAACCAGCAAAAGAAATAATCGAGGAGATGCGGAAGAGATCCCGAAACTGGCAACCCGAAGCAGGTACAGTCTATCCAGCACTGCACCGACTTGTGGACAAAGGTCTATTGGAGAAGTCCCCAGACAGGAAGACCTCCTTCATGGTCTCGGAGAGGGGGTACCTCTTTATGTCATCAATATCCAATGAGATCGGAATGCAACTGGAAGAATCCATTGCATTCTTTCAGACAGTATTGGAAGGCATTATAGACCTCAATCCGTTCGAGGCAGAACCCATCATTACAAAGGGTGAGAAGATACTTGAGACCGGTCTGAAAGATCTCCAGAAACTCAAATCAGCAGTTGTTGAGGAGAAGATCAGAGGAGATTGGAAGACCGTAGACGTCGAGTTTGACTGAGGTGAAACAACATGAGACACGAAAGACACTTCATGCATGAAAGAAGAAGGGGCCCCAAGGGACCCATGCGGATGAGAATCCGATGCGATAACTGTGGAGACCGACCATTGGCACCACGGTTTGGTATGAGAGGAGGAAGGATCCCCCGAGTCCTCGTTGACGAGAAGGAGGATGTCCTCACGCTCTTCATCAGCCTACCAGGGATTGACAAGTCATCCCTTAAAGTAAGGGCGAACTCCGAGTTCATCATTTACTCTGCGAACCTCAAGGATGAGTTAGCCAAGGCCTCGGGTACAGAGAAAGTCGATGGCAGGGTCCCTCTAATGGACGAGGTCAATAAAGAGAGCATCAAAGCGAGGTATGAGGACGGAATTCTCTACCTCACCCTCGACAAGATTGAGACCGGGGAGACCATTGAGGTCGAGTAGGTGACGAAGTGGTCTTGGTCAGCCTTCACAACGCCAAGACCTCTCCATCAACATTATACAGAATGTTTTGAATTTAACTTTTAGGATCAGCCATTGATATTGCAGGAGTAGTATCCAGATATCGTCTTGAATACAATCCCCTCAGCCCTCAATCGGCTCTTGAACTCAGGGCTAGGATCAAAGAGCAGGACGACCTCCTCGTACCCAGTGTTCGCGAAATGCTCCATTGCATAGCTGAAGAGGTCTTCTTCCCACTCTACTTCAGAGGCGAAAACTCGACGGATGGAAGCCCTATCATGGTCTTCTGCGAAGATGCATACACCCACAATCTCCCCCTCGTGATACTTGAGAATGACATGATTTTCTGCGTCATTTGCAGCATGAGTGACTTCTCCCATAACAATATCAGGTGAGAACTCCTGTCCAAATTTCGCGGAGAGTATCCTAGCAATTGCCTCCGCAGCAGGTCGGATGTCGGCACTCATCACCAACTTGATCGACCCGAAATTCCGAGAAAAGGCATTGTGATCAAAGAATTTTATTTTCACCTTCGCCTCCCGATTCAATGTTTGGACAAGGTTGAACCCCCCCTCGAGAGCAATCCTTACACTGTCGCCCCAGTCACTATATATGATGGAGTCTACAGTACTGATATTGAGCTTCAGAAGTTGCTTCTTAACCTCATTGAGCAATTCACCCGCATGGCCTGTATGCTCTTCCTCTACGAAGGGCATATAGAGATCTGCACGGACAGGGATAATATCTGCGAAACTGAAAGTATTGGATAACTGACAGACCATAAATCCTACAGGTCTCTCATTGTATGTCAGAACTGGAATGAGTTCTGGTTTAACTGCAATCTCGGTGAAGATTCCTTTGAACTTTTCCCGGTCGTACTTCAGGATACCTTCCTTTGGTTCCCAGTCCTTGGTGACCTTGTGCATAAGCTCGAATAACTCATCAGCCATCTCGGATGATGAACTGATCACTGAGTATGTCATTAGAATAATAAAATCTCAAAGCTAAAAATGTTTTTCGCTATTAGACCTAATAGAGGTGACCTATGAGGTCATCGTAATTCCTTGGTCGAATAGCCCCGCGTTCAATTATGCTCTCTTCCGTCTTGTATGCAGGCTCCCTGTCCTCATACGTCGGTTTTGAGACCTGATAGTATATACCAACAGGTACCTTGTCATTATGATCCCAATCGTACGCCCTCTGGTAGGCCATGAGGATATCAGTCTTGTCGTGATCGGTCTCATCAAGGTTGTACACTCTCTCCCTGAAATAGTCATAGGTGTTGAACTTGTTAAAGGTCACACAGGGACTAAGGGCGTCAACGAAGGAGAATCCCTTGTGGGCGATTGCTGCCTCCATGATCTGTGCGAAGTGCTTACCATCTCCAGAGAATGCTCGTGCGACAAATGTAGCTCCTGCGGAGAGCGCGACCGCAATTGGATTCAGCGGATTCTCAATATTTCCCTCAGGAGTACTCTTGGTCTTGTGACCGATCCTCGACGTAGGTGAGGTCTGACCGGTTGTGAGTCCGTATATTTGGTTGTCCATGATCACGTAGGTCACGTCGAGGTTTCTCCTTGCCGCATGGATCAATCCACCGATACCGATACCCAGACCGTCTCCGTCACCACCTGCACCAATGACCGTGAGCTTAGGATTGGTGAGTTTAATGGAAGTTAGGTACGGTCCGATTCTCCCGTGGAGGGTATGGATACCGTATCCACCTAGGAAGTGAGGGAAGTTGGACGAGCACCCTATACCGGAAGCGACAACGGTATCCTTGGGATCACGCTGGAGCTTGACCAGTGCTTTCTTCGTGGCGGAGAGAACTCCGTAATCACCACATCCTGGACACCATGTGGGCTTGACCTCTGATTTCCAGTCGCTGTTTGAGAACTTTAGATCTACTTTTTGACTTACTGCTGCCATATTTCATTCCTCCTTTAACCGAGGTGCTCCTTGACACCTGCAACGATCTCTGAGGCCAACAGCGCCTCTCCATCGTATTTCAGAACCTTCTTCTCAATATTGAATCCGGTCTCTCCACGGATGTGTTTTGCCATCTGGGCGGTGTAGTTCACCTCGACCATAACGATGGTCTTACCCTTCTCCTCAAACTCGCGGAGGATCTTCCCAATCTCATCGGAGTGGAAAGGTTCAATGTATTTGATATGGAGTTGTGAGGTCTTGATACCTTCCTTCTCCATATGGCTCCTAGCTTCTGCGATAGTATCGTATGTTGAGCCCCATCCAACAATCAGTACGTCACTGTCATCCGCGGAATGCCCTTCGACGACGGGAGCGGGCAGCTCCTTGAGCAGAACCTCCATCTTCTTCATCCTCTTGTTCATCTGTTGCTTCCTGATCACAATCGAATCAGGATAACCAGCCCTGACGTCGGAGATCAGCTTTCCGTACTCGTCGTGCTCGTCCGATCCAGCATCATACTGTCCATTGGCAACACCTGGGATCGTCCGTGGAGAGATTCCGTCCTCGGTCAGGAGGAATCTCTTGTAGGGGAGCTGATCCTCGGTAAGATCCTCAAGGATGAGTTTACCCCTCTCGATAGGAATCCTATCCCATTCAGGTTCAGGAATAGTCTCAAAGTGCTCTCCGAGGTAGAGGTCGCTGAGCACGATGACGGGCATCTGGTACTTCTCGGCGATGTTCAGAGCCTCTGTTCCAAGGTATACACCGTCCTCGACAGAGGTCTGGGCGATGATTGCACGTGGGTAGTCACCCTGGGATGCTCCGAGTGCCTGCCTTAGGTCACCCTGTTCGGTCTTGGTGGGCAGACCAGTGGATGGACCACCACGGGCTACTTCGATGAAGACAGTCGGGATCTCGGCCATTCCAGCAAATCCAATTGCCTCTGTCATGAGGGCAAATCCACCACCAGAGGTCGCAGTCGCTGCCCTGGCACCAGCGAAACCTGCACCTACAACAGAGTTAGCCACATTGATCTCGTCCTCCATCTGCTTCACCACAACTCCAGCTTTTACACCATGTGCAGCAAGATACTGACCTACTGGGCTGGCAGGAGTCATCGGGTACCATCCGAAGAACTGAAGTCCTCCGTTGACCAGACCAAGTGCAAGTGCCTCATTTCCCCCGATAAACATTTTAGGTTTCTTCGTGAGATCGAGTTTCACATTGTGCTTGATGGGCTCCATGTGGGATTTGGCCCACTCATAGCCCTCTTTCGCGGCACTTATGTTGACATTGATTGTCTCGTCACCCTTGTGGGAGAACTGGTCTCTAATCATCTTCTCGTACACACCAAAGTCGAGATCAAACAGTGCGACGACCGCACCAATGAGAACTGTGTTGGCGATGATCTTTAGATCGGAGTACTTTGCAGCTATCTCTGCAGCTGGCATGTCGACAACCTTTACGCCCTCGGGGACAACGATCTTGTCTTGCTTAATCCTGAATCCCTTGGAGTCATAGAGGATTATTCCATTCTTGCTCATCATCGGTGCATCGACGAGAAAACCATCCTCCCTGATGCTGATGAGTATATCAATATGGTCAGCGGGTGCCCGTACCTCCCAATTAGCAGCACGTACACTGTAGTTGACGTGACCGCCCCTGATGACAGACTGGTATGACCGGTAACCATGGACATTCAGTCCAGATCGACTGCAGATTTTCGAGAAGACATCTCCAGCTGAGAAGATACCATCACCGTTTCTTCCACTGATCCTAAAACTGATTTCATTAACGTATTCTTCACTCAATTATTATCACCCAAATCGTCTTAACGAGGATGTTCGATACCACAGTATTTGCGGACTAATTAAAAACTTGCTTAGTTATGAGTTCTCCTGATGTATATTTGACCCCGATTGGATGACGGGACAAGACATATAACTTTCGACTCCCTTCGCGACCTGTGATAAGTGAAATTGCCAGTGACCTCTACAGAAGTGGCGTGTTTAAACTAGGAGAGTTCAAATTGAAGTCTGGAGATATAAGCCCGTTCTATCTTGATTTGAGATTGATCCCTTCAATCCCACCATTGTTTAAGAAAGTCATCAACATCTACTCGAATTTGGTTAGGGAACTGGATGCAGTAGCTTTAGCTGGTATCATGTCAGCAGGTGTCCCCTTCGCCACGGGAGTGTGTCTAGAGCTTGATCTTCCCCTCCTTCAGATACGCTCGAGCAAGAAGGAGCACGGGACAAAGAAGATGGTAGAAGGAATTGTTCCACGGAGCGGTTCGGAGGTTATCCTCATCGACGACCTAATATCAACAGGAGCCAGCAAGCTCCAACCCAAGGAGGAACTTGAGAAGCTTGATCTGGTGGTAAAAGATCTTGTCGTCCTCGTCGACCGAACACCGGGAGGTGCTGTACGTGACATGCTGAGGGACAAGGGACTTATCCTTCACTCTGCAGGTACAATCGACGATATCTTTTCAGCACTTAAGTCATCGAACGATATACCTGAATCTGAATTGAAGAGGATACACAAAGCCTTCGAGACGTGGACATCATAATGCGTAATTAGGAGGTCACTGCTATCGACCTCATGGCGATCGACTCCCAATGGAAGACATCGGTTATCTTCTGTACAGAGTCCTTTCCGTGCATTGTCCCGAGGACCACAAGATAAGGGTTGAAGTGCTCTGTTGTTGCCACAGCTCTCTCGACATAAGGCGCCTTTTTTCGGTACTCCAACATATTCTCTCTTACTTCCGAGTTCTCCTCAATCCATTCATCGAAGGTCACAGCCCAGTCAAATGGAGTGTTGTGCTTTGTTTCTGGCCTCAGAGAACGAATATATTCAAAGTTGTGCACGACATTACCGCTTCCGAATACGAGGATGTTGTCTTCTCTGAACACCCGAAGTATCTCTCCCATCTTCATGAGGGTCTGGGTGTCTGCGTGTCTCGGGATGGAAATCTGTATCGTGGGAATATCTGCTCCAGGATACATAATCGACAGTGGGATCCACGTGCCATGGTCAATACCCCATGAACGACTGCCCTTTACCACAATATTGTGCTTCGAGAATTCGGAAATAACTCTCTTTGCGAGATCGGGAGATCCTTTGGGCGCCCACTTCACGCGGTACATCTCCTCGGGAAAACCATAGAAATCGAAGATCTGAGGTGGTTGCTCAGCCTCGGATACAAGCAATGGGAGGTTCCGCTCCCAATGTGCTGATACCGAGATGATGTAAGACGGTTTCTCGATTGACCTAGCAAAGCTGACAAGGTCGTTATGGTATCGGTCCTTTTCAAGAATTACAGTAGGTGAGCCGTGTCCGACAAATACAGAAGGAAACATAAATCCAGTAGCATTTCGCTACTTAAAAGGATTCGCTATTCAGTAATTAAGCTGTGAATACAGGCCCATCGAAAACCAGACCACAGTTCTTACAAATTAGCTCCCCGGTGAATGAGTCTATCCGGATTCGGGAACTACAGTCTGCACACTCCTTTTCGATTGACTGGACAATTTCTTGGAAAATCTCTGCACTTCGAGGATTGTAGTGCTTCAGGGCAAAGAAGTTGAGAAGGCAGAACTTGCATTGGTACCTCGTTTTGTCGTAGAGTTCCAATGGCTGGATCATCTGATTTCCGCATCCTTGACAAAGCATATTCTCTTCGATATCGGAGATGAATAACTGCCTACATGTAGAGCAATAGCTGTCCCGAAGCATCCGTCCACAATCGACACAGTAGTCCATGACCAACTTATGGTAAGTGAAAATTTGAAACTATCTAATAGTGCAGGTCGGATGATAGATAATTTGGAGAAGGGATAACAACCTGTATTAAGCTCATGACTTCAGACCAGTGAACGCATAAATTGACGTCTGCAAGAATAAAACTCCAAGAGTGACAACTAGACCAAAGGTATCTTTAGCTATTACAAAGGAGACAGCAAGTAAGGAGCAACACAGCAAGGAAAAAAGCTTCGACTTCCACGAAAATTTCTGCATAATTGAATACACCATTAGAAAAACGCCCATCATGAGATTTAACTGGAAGATCGTGTCACCAGTATGTAGCCACAGTTCGAGAAGAAGGTAGTAGAAAAAGACGTATTGGGATAAGCGGGCCAGACGGGAGTACCTACGTCCCTGTTGGATACCTGCAGAAGTGCGGAAATTTGAACGTGAAGGTATCCTTCTAAATACCATGTTACCATCCAATTATTTTCCTTACACACTTATAAAGGTAAAATTAGGTGTAATTTCCCTAGTACCCTAGGAATGACATTATATGATCAGCAAATAGGAGCTATATTGAATATGAAGAAGTACCACCGATTCATCCAAGACGTCGCCACCTTCATGATGAACAATCTCACAGCTGTTGAGAACATGTACTTCAACATCTACTTCGAGGACGGACATTACTGGATAAAACTCGAACCCACAGACTACTACGACCTTTTGTCACGACCACTCGCTAAGGAAAGGATCCTTGATCCAGTGATGTCGTTTACGGTCGGAGAGGTGAACATCGAGCTTTTCGATACGATCGACCGGATGGAGCAGAGCGACGTCCTTAAACGGTATTTGATGACCGAGATCAATCCTGAGACCTTCGAGCTCTGGATGGAGTTCAACTAGTACAACAGATTTTATATTTGGGAGGAAGAGTGGATCTTGTGGATATCAGAAAGCTGATACGGGAGAAGGAATCCCAAGTCTGCGTTGGAATCGATCCCCCACTTGAATTGACAAACGAGCAAAAACTGGAATTTGCACTTCAGATCATCGGTAGAACATCCAAGTACGTAGTAGCATTTAAACCGAACCGTCAGTATTTTCTGGGCTTTCCCACAGAATGGATGGAGGAGATCACCAGAGAGATCCGAAACCGATCATGCGTGTCCATCATGGACCACAAGCTCTCCGACATTGGATCATCAAACTCTGCAGCGATCAGACATATCGCTTCCGAAGGATTCGACTTCTTCACTTTCTCCCCATTTGCAGGCAACCTTGCGCATGCGGCAGAGGAGGCACATGAGCTTGGTATCGGAGTTATCTCGCTGACATTAATGTCAAATCCCGAGGCAGTGTGGATGACCGAAGGCCCCTATGTCAAATTTGCAGAGCAAGCTGAGAAATACGCGGATGGAATGGTCGTAGGTTCAACCAATCACATTTCAACCGACCACCTACATACTATTCGAGATAAGGCCCCCACGCCATTTGTCTTGGCACCAGGTATAGGATTCCAAGGGGGTTCTCCCAGAACACTTCTAGAGGTCTTTGACCAAGATGTAGTGTTCACCTCTTCAAGGGGTATAATCCGTGCAGAAGATCCACGGACAGCAGCTAAAGAACTTCGAGACCTTGTTAGAAAAACGCGGGATTTAGTTTCTTAAGATTGTCCCCCTGAAAGTATCTCCTTCCCAGAGCGACCACTTACATTTACTCATAATCCACGACTTGTTTACTGTAGTCGTACCGCTCTTGTTCACATAGAGCACACGCTTTTCGATGAAGAATCCACACTGTTTAAGAACCATAGCCGGATTGTAGTAAATCACATTCTGAAGATAATTCTGGCTGATCACACCGTTGAGGTACTGGTCGATGAGGTAGGGGTAGAGTTCTTGGACACCTGGCGCTCCTGAAATTGGTCTTTCCTTGTCCTTGATTGAGTGGGGGGCATGGTCGCTAGCGATCATAGGGATCTTCTGTGACTTGAACAGGTCATAGAGATGCTCTTGCTCCTCAACCGAGCGGAGAGGAGGATTCATTACTCCAAAGTTCTTGAACCTCTCCATGTCTTCAGCATTGAACGCAAGGTATTTTGGAAGAGTGTCCCATGTGATCCTCTGCTCCTTGAGCAATATATTTGCACCACTTCCCGAGGAGACGTGTGTTATGTGGGGTAGAAGATTGTACTGATCCTTAATCTCAAGTACCTGCTGAATAGCATTGAGCTCCGCCATTAGTGGACGGTTAGAAGCGTGGTCCTCCCAAATGTTTGTGGATTTGACCATCTTAGCGTCCTCTGCATGGAAAATGACCAAAGGGGGATTGTCCAGCTCCCCGAACCACTCGAATGCCTGTATCATATTGTCGAATGATACTGCTAAGTTCCCAGTGGAATTTGCCATGAACACCTTGACGATTTTCGCTTGGTTGACAAGATCCAAGAGTTCTTTCTTTCTCGCCCTCTGCGTATTGCCCTCGGTCAGTGCAACGGCATTGATGACCCTGACCTTATTCCCCCGGTTCTCCTCATCGGAGAACTGTCGGTTAGCAAGCTGGTTCTTGAGCTGCCACGCATCGTAATTGTCCGTTGGAGGATGCGTGTTCGGCATCTCTATCACCGTATCGATACCCCCGAGGTATGCTGCCTTCTTCCCGGTCTTTAGGTTCTCCTTCCAGTTAAGACCGGGTTCCCTGAAGTGTACATGGAAGTCAATTCCTGTCGGTAGTCGGAGAAATGACGAAGGCACTAATTTTCAAATCAGTGGCGATTATATAAACTGTGCGAGTACATTCTCTTCCAGCATTACCCTATCACAGAAATTACAGCGCAGCAGTAGAGGCTTCTTTGTGGTGATTTGGAATGAGGGAACCACAGGTTCTCTGAAATTTGTCGCACAGGTCGGGTTGATGCACCTGAGTATCCCCTCAACCTCGTTGGGTATTTCGACCTCGGTCTTGGATACGACCTCATAGTCCCTCACTGTTACGAGTGTAACTCCTGGTGCAATCAGTCCAAGAGCGGCCACCTCATCCGGAGAAAGATTCCTTCCTTGGATCTTCAAGACGTCCTTCAAACCAATCTTGTTGCTCTTCACTCGGACGGCAATCGCCACTGAGCATGTCTCGTCATCCTCAAGTCCGAGCAATCTTACAATCATCAAGGACTTGGATGCGGGTATCCTGTCAATAACAGTGCCATTCTCGATGGCATTAACAATCATGTCTTTCTTTGCCATTTTATCTCACCATCCGGTACAGTATGGCCATCCTGGCCCACACACCGTTCTTTGCCTGTTGGAAGTACCTCGCTTGGGGTAGCTCGTCTACGTCGTAGCTAATCTCCGTGATCCTTGGCAGGGGGTGCATGACAATCATGTCCTCTCTAGCGGTCTCAAGAACGCTGGGGTTAATCACGTAGAAGTCCTTCAGACGTTCGTACATCTGCTCATCGGGGAAACGTTCCTTCTGAACCCGGGTGACGTACAGGACATCAAACTCCTTGAGGTCATCAGGGAGCTTTTCACCGACTTCGTAGCTGAGTTTTCCATCGATATCTGAGAGAATGCTCATTCGTACCCTGAGCTGGTTCGGAGAGTAGAGGAATACCCTATTGTTCTCGAATTTCGAGAGGGCGTAGAGGAGAGACGGTATTGTCCTACCATACCTCAGATCCCCTACCAGTCCGACAGTGAGGTTGTCCAACCTTCCGAACTCCTTCCAGATTGTGAAGACATCAAGGAGTGCCTGTGTCGGATGCTCCTGAATGCCGGTCCCTCCTGATATCAAGGGGACAGATGCAACCTTTGAGGCAACAACGCCCGATCCTTCAAGGAAGTGCCTCATCACGATGACATCAGAATAAGCCGAGGCCATCCGAATTGTGTCCGAGATCGACTCGCCCTTCTTGGATGAGGAAGCTGCAGGATCTGAGAACCCGAGGATCTGTCCTCCCATCCTGAGGAATGCCGACTCAAACGACAACCTTGTCCTTGTGCTGGGTTCGAAGAAGAGGTTTGCCATGATCTTGCCCTTCATCGCATCCGCGTACTCCGACGGGTTTTTCTCGATCTTGTCTGCAAGCTGAACAATATCAAGAATCTCGTCCTTGGAGAGGTGTTTGATTGATATTAAGTGATCCATGATGATCCTTATGGCGAGAAGAAAATTCTAGTATTTAAGTTTGCAAGTAGAATATCTCAGAGATCAAGGAGTTCCGCGATTGCATCTTTGGTCAGGTACTCCATCCGGGATAATTCAAGGAAAATTTGACGTTGCATCTCCTCGCGCTCATAGGGTCTGAGCTCCTCCTCCTTCTCGATCTCGTCGAAGAAACGTGAAACGGTGCTCTTCGCCTCAGCAATAACATCCTCGGCTTTATTGTTGAACTCCTCGGTATACAAGACACTCTTGTACTCCATCTCGATGATTACTCTACCATCTTCATCGTAGATTTCTAATTCCAGACCTTTCATACTAGCAGAATTTCATCCACTAAGATAAATGCTTTCTACGTTTCGACTGAGAAATGCACAAATTCACACTACATATTCTCGACGATAAATGGCGGTTCACTGGTATCCTTCACTGTCTGTAGCGATACATAGGTGAGCGACGAACCCACCCCTTTTATGTCTTTTAATCTCTTCACCGTGAAGACCGCCAATTCCTCAATGGACCTCATCCGCACCTTCACAATGAGGTCCCACTCCCCGGCAACAATATGAACCTCTTGCACATGAGGAAGCTGGCATATTGTCCGAGCGAGATCCTCCTGCTCAACTCCGTCCTCCTTGGAGTACGAGATCATGATGAACGCGGTGAGGTCCACTCCGATCTTCTTGTAGTCAGGAAAGATGCTGTAATTCTTGATCACACCGAGTTCCTCAAGTCGTTTGATCCGGGAGTGGATGGTGGACTTGGGGAGATTGAGCTTAGTGGACATCTCCTTGAGAGACATCTTGGAGTTCTGCATGAGCTCGCTCATTATCCAGAAATCTTTACGTTCGAGTTTCACGGTCTTCTTCCGAGTCATATATACACTCCATTCCTTTCCACATTATTAAGGATTTCTCGGACAATATCCAACTATATCTGAATTTACTAAGGCAATCTGGATGAAATTCGAAGTTGAATTAGACCAGATATATATAGGACCATGTCTATAGATATTACAGTGAAAATCCCACAGATACCCAAAAAGAAAGCGAAGACAGAAAAGAAGAAGGTCAGAGAAGTGGTCATCCTGTGGGAGGCTGGAATCGGCAAATGATTTCGCTCAGATCAAGAACGGAGGTGATGCGTTAGACAGGAAGTATTGCTTGATCCCACATATCATCGAACAAGACACTGAACCATGGAGGGGACATCACCAATCCCCTCCGTGAATTCAGCGACAGTGCGTAATCTTCACTCATTGATCACCATCTCCTCTTATCAACCACCAGCACCAATCAAGGTGCTACCAAGGTTGCTATGTGAAATACACCACAAATAAGACACCCCCCATCCACACTGCGAATACTATAAAAGGAAGTAACCTACCGAATAAAGATTTCTTCGGCTTCCTCTCTTTCGCCTTCTTTCTCATCTCTTTTATTCTCTTCTTCCTCGACTTCTCACCAAACTTTCGGTCAAACTTGTGAGCCAACCTCATCGATTTTGCCAACTCTCGGTTGATCTCTCTCATCTTCTGTGCTTCGGATTGAGTCTTCGGAGCTAGTTCAGAAAGCACCTTGACCTTTAACTTTCTTCTGCAGATAGGACAGCTCTCATTTTCAAATACCCATGCAGCGAAGTGATCACGGTGAAAGCTGTTGTTACATTCTGGACATGGATAGTATGTTGTTCGATCCACACTGAGGTAGCAAATGTTGCACTTATCCACATAGAGTTTAGAGGAGATCTACTTAAAAAAGCTTCATTATCAATCCGTGCTGGTAATTCGCTCGATGTACTCCAATGACTGATGTCGGAAATAGGTATCATAGAGTTCCCGGTAATGTCCACCTTGGTCAAGGAGTTCCTTGTGCGAACCCTCCTCGATGATCTTGCCCTCTTTCAAGACGATTATTCGATCCACATTCCTCACTGTGGACAGACGGTGGGCAATCACGATAGAGGTCCGACCCGACATAAGCAGGTCTGTGGCCTCCTGGATCTGCATCTCCGTAAAAGGATCAACACTCGCAGTAGCCTCGTCCATAATGAGGACTGCTGGATCCTGCATTAGTATCCTCGCGAATTGAATAAGCTGTCGCTGTCCCTGAGACAATCTATTCCCACGCTCACCGACTATCATGTCGTATCCACCCTCAAGATTGTCTATCCAGTCCAGTGCTTTGATCTTCCTCAGTATTCCCGTCATCTTCTCGATCGATTCCTCACTGTATTCCTTGAGCTCCGAGTTCATCTGGAAGCCCTGTGCGTTCGTGGCACTAACTGTGCTGAAGCCCGAACCATAGAGGATATTCTCCTTGATGGACGCATTCCAGAGAAAGACCTCTTGGCTGATGATCGCCAATCTGTTTCTGAGGAAGTGGAGATCTAACTCACGGATATTGACACCGTCGATCAACAGCTCGCCATCTTGGAACTCATAGTACCTTCCGATAAGCTTCGAGAGCGTGGACTTCCCAGCCCCGGTGTGCCCTACTATAGCGATCTTCTCTCCTGCATCGATCTTGAGATTGAAGTGCTCGAATATCGGCAGGTCTTCCTTGTACCCAAATGTAATGTCCTTGAATTCTATCTCACCCTTCATGTCCTCAATGGTTTTCTGGTCCGTCTGCACCACCTTGTTCTCCGCGTCCATAATTGAGAACACACGCTCTGCTCCCGCGAGACCCTGCTGAAACTGCGACCAGAAAGAGGCTATCTGAACAAGAGGGAAGAAGAAGAAGTTCAACCCGTTCAGGAAGAGGAAGAGCTGACCCGCAGTTATCTCCGAGCCAGGGAGAAGGTTGATCAATGGGATTTGATCAAGGCTGTCTGAGATGACATCAAGGGGTCCGATAAAGATAATGACTGTCGTAGCCACCGCCGTAAGGATATTGAGAATGGGGAAGATCGAGTTGAAGACCAGACCCCTCCGCAGATTGACGGAGTACGACAGACCATTCATCTCGTCGAACTCGTCATAAACGGTCTGCTCAGCTCGGAAAGACTTTGCAATGTATATCCCGGACATTGTCTCCTGTATCAGTGCATTGACACGGGCAAGTACCCTGTTTGACTCGAGGGCAACTCCCCTTGCGATTCTCCTGAAGCTCAAGGCCACAAGTACGATAATAGGGGCAAAGAGGAGAAGAAGAACGGTTAATCTGACAGAGGCAGCGTATAGAAAACCGACGATGACGAAGAAATTAAGGACCTGTCCTATGAGATTGGTCGACAGACCAACGGTCTGCCCAAAGCTCTGTGTGTCATTCGTCACCCTTGAGACAAGCCTACCTGTGGGAACCTCGCCGAAGAAAGCCATGTCTCTCTCAAGGAGTGAGTTAAAGACATCCTTCCTCAAATCCTCAACAGAGGACTGCACGGATATCGCCCCAAAGTACATGGCAACCGCGTTGCTGACGAAGGCTACAATGTATGACCCCAGCAATAGAGCAGTTGCAGCATAGAAAAACGATGTAGTAGTTAGATCCTCACCGCTCTCAAAAGCGACCTCTAACTGGTTGATCACTACCGAGAAGATGTAAGGTACGATTCCATTGAACACGGACTGTATGACCACAAAGAACCCAACTAATAGCATATATTTTGCGTATGGTCTAAAGTATCCAATGATCCGCACAAACAGCTCACGATCACTATACTGGCGATCGTAGCTGTCCTTGTCCAGCCCGTGGAGGATGAATCCCACTAACTGCTCACCTCCTTGAGGGTGGAGAAGATCCGCGAGTATTTCTCGACGTTCTTCACCAGATGATCATGGGACCCCATGCCTATGATCTCACCCTTGTCAAGAAGGATGATGAGATCCGCCTTACGGATCTGAGCAATCCTGTGGGTGATGAGAAAGGAATTCCTCCCCTTGAGCACCTCGGAAATAGCCCGCTGGATCTCGTCTTCTGTCTTGGAGTCAATAGCACTGCTGGCATCATCAAGAATGAGTATACGGGGATTCTTCAGAACTGCACGAGCTATTGCAATCCTCTGCCTCTGTCCACCAGATACCTGCACTCCACGCTCACCAATCTCGGTGTCGTACCCATCGGGAAGTGTCATGATGAAATCATGGATCTGAGCGAGCTTGGCGGCTTCAATGACTTCCTCCATCGTGGCGTCAGGTCTGCTTAACCGGATATTATCGACAATCGACCTAGAGAAGAGAAAGATGTCCTGCTCTACCAGTGCCATCTGGCTGCGGAGCGACTCTAATGACCATTCAGAGAGTGGATGACCATCCAACCTAATCTCACCCTGCTGTGGATCATATAGACGAGCGAGGAGCTTGGTGATAGTTGATTTCCCCGAACCTGTCATGCCCACGAGCGCAACGACCTGCCCGGGTTTTACCCTGAAGTTCAGATTCTTTAGCACGGGGACTCCCTCCCTGTAACCAAAGGTGACATTGACGAACTCTATATCCCCCCTGATCTCGGAGGCGTAGCCTCCAGTATTAGCGTCAATCTCTGTATTCCAATTGATCAGGTGGGTGATGCGCTCCGCAGATGCTACTCCCATGGTCAGTACCGTGATGGCGAAGATGTTGATGAAAGTGGGGAACCTGAGGAGCTGGATAAGCAGAAGGTATGTGATCAAGTCATCGAATGTGATGACCCTGCTGTTCACCAAGAATACCGCGTGGACGAAGGAGAAGAGGGTTGCCACTCCTAAAAGTAACAGGGGATAGTACTTTCCCTGCAAGACCCCCTGCCTAATTGCCACCTTCTTGAACTCATCGATGTTCTTATAGAAGATCTCTCGCTCATATTCCTCCTGCGTATTCCCACGTACGAGTGACATCCCAGAGATGGTCTCGTTCAGCCGGGAGTTTATACGGGAAACCGCCATCCTCTGCTGCCAAGCAACCGGTGTGAGATTGTTATTGTATCTGCGAAGTGCGATGGCAAAACTGATGAGAAAGATGACTGGAACTAAGAGCAACTGAGGGTCAATGAAGTAGATGAAGATGAAAGGGACGATGATCCCCACTAACGCTTGAAACACCAGTTGGAATCCCGGATTGATCATGAAGTTCAACTGCCGGACATCAGCCGCTGCTCTTGACATAAGGTCCCCAATTGTCTGCTGGTCATGGAAGGTAAGCGACTTGCCAAGAATGGAACTATAAAGCTCATCCCTGGTATTCCGCTCAATGCGCTGAGCAACAAACTCGATCATCCAGTTTTTAACAAGGAGTACAAGTCCACCACCTACTCCAAGGACAAGGACTGAAAGTGATAATGTTCCCAAATCGGAGTAGGTCAAAGTCTCGTCAACAAGTCCCCCCGCAATCTGTCCGATTATTCGGGGGATACTGGATTGGAGGACTGCAAAGAATATCTGAAGGAACATGGCAGGAATAAAGAGCCACCAATACTTCAGCACGTGCGAAATGACATAGAGATACGGGGAGCTCCGCCACGACCTGTAAGTCGTCGGGGGCTTGAACTCAGTGTTGTCAAGAACTGTAGCCATCAGAAACTGTCGGAGAGGTAGGTATTTAAAACGGAGTTTATGGGAAATCTAGTCCAAGGTGTATTTGTGTTTCAGCACCTCGGAAAGCTTCTCCAAGAGGTTCTGTTCGTCCTCTGTGATGACATCGTCAAGGTTAGCCACGATCTCCGCCCTCTGCAGGATCATATCCTTGAGCTTCTCAAGATTCGCCCGCTCCGCCTCCGAGATCACATCATCCTCATATGCGTCGTTGAGCATTAACTGGTAGACATCGCTGTCGAACTTCACCTGCTCGATAATCTCCCTCTCTTCCGTGGTCACAATTCCGTCCTTCTCCGCAATCTCCATGAGTTGCTTGATGGTCTGCGTGAGTAGTTCAGTCTCCATCTTGGATGAATGTCTAGACATGGGTTTAAAATAAT
>JALWRB010000525.1 GCA_027077875.1 Candidatus Heimdallarchaeota archaeon | reverse complement strand
TATCCAGTCTCCCTTCATATACTGGGAATCTGCTAAATCCAGTTCTGATGGATGTCTCTATTATCTCCTTGACCGTACATCCCTTCTTGATTGATACAACCTTGAACCTCGGTGTCTTTACAGATTTGACTGTGGTATCAGTGAATTTGAAGATATTGAAGATCAAGTCAGACTCGAACTCCTCCAGCTCTCCCTTCTTGATAGCATCCTTGATTATCATTTTGATCTCATCTTCGCTGTATCCTTGGGTGACTGTCTCAGATGGAGGTTCTTTGATATTGAATGGGGGTAGCTTCATCAAAAAGTAAGAGGCATTGATCATTGGTTTAACCAGTACTCTGTTGGTCAGCCAACTCGATACTTTGATGACTTTAGCCAAACTCATTGCGACCTTCTCTGGTTCAACTATGGCATAGATTTTAGGCATCTGTTCTCCGACAATCACGTGTGTACCTGTGATAAGGAGGAGGGACACAATAAATGAGAATATATGATATATTACTGGATCTAGTGGGAGATTCATCAGATCGAATAGCTCTATGAACACTTCCGTGAAGAAGGCCTCGGAAATTGCACCAAGAGCCAATGAAGCGACAGTTATTCCCAGTTGTGATGTTGAGACAACCTTATCAAGGTCGTCCATCAATTCCAGAACAAGATCCGCCTTTCGGTTCCCTTGTTCCTTTAGTTCAAGGATTCTAGTCTTCCGTATTCTGACAAATGCAAACTCGATAGCAACGAATATTGCATTTATGAAGATTAGACCTCCAAAAATGAGTAAGTTTATTACAATTGACCATGGATCTAGGCTTGTCAAATTTAGCTGTTACAACCCTAGCAGCCTTTACGTCTCTTGTGTCTTGCCAAGGCGAAGTACTGCTTAATTTGAAGAACTAATCTTGTATTTTTAAGGGTTACAGTTTTTCTATAATAAAAAATCTAATGAAATAATTTTCTTTTGTCGGAAAATCTTGGTGCAAAGAACTAGTTGAAATATTGAAAAAAATTCTCGCTGAAAATGAGGAAGCTGTGGGTAAGATATTTCACTGATGAATTCTAAGGTCGGATATGGCAGATGAGGAATCACACAATCATCACCTCCCCACATCATTTGGGATGAAGTTACCAGAAATACTCGGATTAGTTGTTTTCATAGTTGCGTATATATGGTTGAGAATTACTGTAACTGAAACACAACCCTTGATCGTTGCAGTTGTGGGATTCGCAATTGCACTCTGGATGATAATGCGACCAACTGAATGGGCAAGTGAAGGGCTACAGATGCTTGCTAAGAAACTTGGCATAGGGACGTATGCTGCAGGAGTAATTGGAAGTATCATGGCAAATCTCCCTGAATTGGTATTGGCGGCATTTCTGATTATAGGGGGAGAAAGCGAGTTAGCGATCTTGACGGTTCTGATGGTAGCTGGGGCAAATACTTTGCTTTTCGGGATAGTTGTAGTTAAGAATGGTAGAAAAGCAGGGGGTGAGATTAACGTCCCAGTGACTACTTTGAAATATGAATCCGAATTGATGATTTTCGCATTCATCACAGCTTTGATACTTTTTGTCTTCAATTTTGCTGAAGAACAGATTCAACTGGCAAATGCCTCTACGGGACTCTCATCTATCAGCATCCCCATATTCTTCTCAATCGGATCTGCTGCCATCTACATCTTCTACCTCTATTTCCTGGCGACGGATCAGGATCTGAATCCTGAGTACTCAGAAGAAGAGTTAGAACATATGAAGACAGATCCTGCACTTAAGGCAGGTAACATTGTGAAATTCCTCCTGTTCGGTGTTGTGGGGATAGTTGTAGCTGGTGAGCTCTTGGCTAATGGAGCAGAGTTAATGATCACCGCAGCTGAACATCAAGGGTATGAGATACCAATCGCAGTAGTGGCACTGATTGTAGGTGGTTTAGGATCTCTTCCAGAGTGGGCAATTGCGTTCAAAGCTGGAGACGACCTTGAGCTGGTCTTTGGATCAGTTCTTTCCTCAATTTCTGCGACAATCTTATTCATGCTCTCTCTTGTTATTATCTTCATGGATTTAACGGTAGAAGGCGGTTTTGAGCTCGATCCTTTTGCACTGGTACAGATTGTATTATCCGGGTTAATCCTAATGTTTGTCTACCTACTCCTGAAGGACGATGAGAAACTGGATGTCTTCGAGGGTATAGGGATTATTATCCTGCAGTTGATAGGGTTCGTAATATTCACATCAATCAAGTAAGCTAGGAATACTTCTCCATATACTCTTGGTCGTAGTGGTTAGGATTGACCTCCTCCCAGATCTCTGCATCGTCATAAAACCCCTTCAATATGTAATACAGGTCATCTTCTACCCTTCCATACTTCAACTCTCCCCTGATGGTACCCACGTGCTTTCCCTTCAGAAATACCTTTACCCAAGTCACGTTCCCCCTCTCTCCAAGTGTACTGTCAAAGTTGAAAGCATGGATGATCTTGACCTCCACCTCCCAATTGAGAAAAGCAGTGATTTTAGCCACTCCTGGGACAATTTTTATT
>JALWRB010000524.1 GCA_027077875.1 Candidatus Heimdallarchaeota archaeon | reverse complement strand
CTCTGGGACAGAGAGTATCTCGATCTCGATTGTTGTCCCCTGATCGTAGACATTCCCCCTGAGTGTGATGACAAAACCGCTGGTTTGGAAAGTATTGGTATCACCGCTTTTCAGCGAATTAGCCCAGTTTGGAACTTCAGGGGGTGGTGGGATCCTGAGTTTTATAGACGTATCAATTCCCACTGTGGGATCGACGAGGGCCGCAGAAATGAGGACACCTGTGTCTTTGTTATAGAGAACACTCCCCTCTCCCGAGGTGACGTTAACGTAGTCACCATCCATCACTGCGGTGGCATTGGGACCCAAGAGACCACCGAGGTCTCCTCCACCAATGAGAAAATCAAATGTATTGACATCACCGGTTCTCTCCGCCATTATTACTGGTACGATGAGAAGGATAAACTCGAGCACACCGATCTCGAATTCCGAATTGTCGATCGTTATCAGAATAGGACTGTCATTTGAGACGGAATATACCAATTCACCAGTAGTTGTATTGATCTCGATTGACCTATTTCCCAAATCAATTGAAGCGGGGTCCACCTTGACGATCGACCCGTCCTTGATAGGGAAGGAGCTGTCCACTGGCGTGGTAACCGCAACTCCTCCAAGCTTTGCTTGGACATCCCAGATAAGCTCTCCGTGTGTTGCAGATATATTCTCTGGTGAAGTCCACATAAGTGTGTGAACCTCGCCAGCATTCAGTTCCAGATCAGGAACGAGTTGAGCAGAGTTTCCCAATATGCTGACCATGATAAGCATGGACAGTAATACAGGAAATGCAAACCCCTTTTTCATGGACAGATTACAAGTGACTTACTATATAAGATTAAAGATTTAAAATAGGAAAATACATGGAGAAGCCTAAATACTCCCCTTACTCTTTTTTTTCCAGAACCAATAGAACCTAGGTTGCTTCAGAAAAATCATAAGTTCACATCTCTCAATGGTCGAAAAAATTACATTTCATAGGTTTGGTATTGCGGAGGTAGACATTCTTCCGATAGAATAATAACCTATAATCTTGAATACAAAATAATGCAAATTTCCATTCAAGATCAGAGGTTCGATATCCCCGACCATATTGTCCTTGGAATCTGTAAAGTTTGTGGTTTACCTCTCGTCACAGGAGAAATCTATGATTATCTGCTGCAGAAGGTAGATGATATAATCCTGTTCTACCTCGTCAACGGATTTGAAGATGCTCACGAGATTTGTATAGAAAGCCCAGAGGTAATGGCAAAAATCAGACATGGCACTTCATCCACTTCAGTGATTTCCTGACTTTTTCTCAGGTATCTTGTCAGGTCTACTAAGTTTTTCTCAGATGGTGAATGTGTTTACCTCAGTTTACGTGATATCACCAATTCTTTTCGAATTATAGCGAAAATGCAATATAATTTTTTCAGAATAAGGCAAGATTATTATGATTTCACACCAACCTTATATTTTATTTTATGCTACATCATCACATGCTTGAGCCGATGGTTGGGTACGATGAGAAAAATTCCCTTCTCTTCCATTCGTTCAGGGGATATTCGGCTATCGAGGGTATCCTAACATTGGATATTTCACGGGAGTCGGTGATCTCTGGGACAACTTGGTACAATGTCAGCGTGATTCTTAGACTCCTACTCCTGAACGGTCCAATGACTTCAGGAGAGCTCCTACGATGTCATTACGACACCTTTAGACAAGCGGGGATAAAGTTCAGCAAGGACATGGACGACCTTAATGACTCATACGAGAAGTCATTCAAGAACCAATTAAAACGTTCGAGAGACGAGTACAAGGTTGTTAAAGCGCTCGATGTCAAACTCTTCAGAGAAATCACTGGGGAGACATGGGAAGAGTACCAGGACAGAATCGATCGTTACGGACAGAAGGTGAGTTACCCTGTTTTCCCCTTGTCAAGAGAAAGGTACGAGAAGCTCCTCTCCCACAAGAATCACATCATCTACATTCCAAGAAAAGACGAACAAGTGCGGGCATATATTCAGAAGATGCTAGATGCCTTCGACTCAATCATAGATAGTTTTAGAGGAGGTTCCACCTATGGAGAATGAGATTGAGAATGTCAGGAAGGGGTTCAATGACCTCCTTAGACATTATGAGAATAGAGAGGGTGAACTCACCGAAACATATTCGGCCTTACTCAAGGGGAATCTCCTGAACAAGGTACTCATGTGGATTGATGTCCAATCCAACTCTGGCTTCGAGCTACAAGCATTCTTCCCCTTGTTGAAGCGAGATCCCATCTACATTCTTGTCAATGAGTTGCTCAATTACATTGACCTTGATAGGTATGATAGCCTCATGGTGCTTCTAAATGACATTGTCACTAATAATAGAGAATGCCTCTACAGGCCAGTTCCCAAGGGTCATAGAATGATAGTGGATGACATATTCCACCTAGATCTTGCACGCCTAATGCTTCAAGCATATGACAGGGAATTTGGTTCGGTGAAAGAGATGCTGGTGGAGTTCCTCGAAAAACAGCATCAGGGTGAAGAGGCCCTTCTTCTCATACGAACCATAAAGCAGATTG
>JALWRB010000523.1 GCA_027077875.1 Candidatus Heimdallarchaeota archaeon | reverse complement strand
TGAGCTTGTCGCCGTCCGTGTCCACCTCGAAGATGTCAGTTCCAATACTGTCCTCAAGGGTGTCGAGGAGACCGTCGTTGTCGAGGTCACCGCTGAGTGGATCTGTCGGCTCCTCATTGGCAAAGCGCGGGAAGAGCTCGTAACCGTCGCTCTCCATGACCACACCGTCGCCACCTGGACCAGTGTCCCTGTCTGAGTCGGCTCTTGTGGGGTCTGTGTAGAAGACACGTGTGACATAGTCTCCGTTCTCTCTGACCGTGGCTGTGATCCCCCTCACCTCAACTCCGTCCCGGAGATCTCCGAGATAGGTTCTTGATGGGAGAACTGAACCGTTCCACGACTGCAGATAGGAGTCGTCGTCCGTGTCGTTGTCAAGAGGATGCGTATATCCGTTGTTCCAGACGAGATCTGTACTCTCGAAGTAGGGGTCAACGGACTGAAGTCCTCCGTAGTAGGGTCCGAATTTGCCCTCCTGTCCGTCAAGGAGCAAATCTCCATCTGTGTCAGGATTCAGTGGATCCGTCTTGTTGTCGTAGAGCACTCCACCTATGTTGACGTCGAATACGGTCTGAGTGATGTTGGAGACGTCCCACGAGAAGGTGATCTCGAAGTAGTCTGTCAAACCATCAGTATCTGTATCTGAGTTCAGCGGGCTGGTACCATAGACCTTTGCTTCATCGTAGTCGTTGATACCGTCGAAGTCCGAGTCCTGCTCCAATGGGTTGGAGAAGAAGAGCTTGACCTCCTCGAAGTCAGTGAGACCATCTCCGTCTGAGTCAGGCATAGTCGGGTCTGTCTTGGTGTATTTCAGCTCCAGCTTGTCCTCAAGACCGTCTCCGTCGGTGTCGGTCGAGGACCCCACCGCGTTGGTGGTGATATCCATGCCCTGCAACGCCAAGAGGCTATTCTGGGAATTGAATCCCACGTTTAACCCTGGATATGAACGCTCGTACTCGTCTGGAATACCATCGAAGTCTGCGTCATATCCCATTCCTCCATTGGCGTTCACGTCTTTTCTAGATTTGGGGCTTAGGTCCTTGCTGTAGAGGACCTTGGAATAGTCCCAACTCCACGTCTTTGACTTGAACAGGAACTTGACCTTGAGTTTGATCTTGGCGATGAGGATCAAGTTGAATATGATCCTCAATGGTTGCGACCTATTCAGGAGCTCCTGCGTGAATGTCAGGGTCATCCTGATCCCTACTGTTATGGTAATCTTCGCACCTGCCAGTCCAAAGTCCACACCCAGACTAATATTGAGCATGGCTTCTATGAGGAACGACAGGATAGCCACCCCGCTAGCTGCGGTGGTCGGTGTCTCCGCCCGTTTTTCTATGAACAGGGTGATACTGAACCTGATGTCTATGTTGATGACATCGAGTCTTAGGTACTTGGCGACCTTACCGATGAAGCCTCCCCCGACACCTCCCGTGAAGAGATCGAGGATGGTTATCCTCCTCGACAACGTGATGGTGATTGACAGTCCCCACGCAAGCAGCTTGAAGAAATTCTTGGAGTCAAAACCGTTCGGCCCCAGATCAAAGAGTTGGAGCTTGAAGAACGCGTTCCCCTCGAAGGTCAAAGTGACTCCGAGTATCTCAAGCAGTACAGCGAGCAATCCGCCCTCGGAAGTGTCCAGTTGCCGGACTCCGAGTGATCCAGCGAGGACTGGTGATATCGAAAGGAAGGAGAAGATCTTCTTCATAATCCCTCCCAGATCTGTCGACTCAAGGGCGGAGTTGCCCTCAAAGACAAGTGACATGATAAATTCCTTCAGTCCCTCACCGTCGATATCTATGTTCGCAGAAAGTGAGATCCCATAGGTGAACTCAAAGAGGGTGAACGGTCCCAGACCAACAGGAAGGACACCAGAGAACTCGAAGAACTTGTACTGGTCGAAGAGATCGTTAAGTTTCTGGAGCAATGTGTCCATGATACCGACGATCTTGCTTGCGACCCATTTCTTGAGCTCCCTGGCGATCCAATTTAGGCCGTCCTCAAAGAAGGAATTCAGGTCTGAAAGGACAGTAAGGATAACTTTGGCGTTGTTCACTAATTCTGCAGGTAGGACGGAGGCGAGGTTAGCCTGGATATACTCAAGAACTTGGTCTATCAACTCGTCCATAGAGGGGAGACTTGACAGGTCGAAGTTGTTGTCGAGAAGTCCGTTGAACATCGACTGGGCCATCTGCAGGAAGAGGTCATACGGTACATCGGTGATCCCCTGCTGTTGCAGCTTGTCCACGATGTTGTCGAGCAGAGCCTGTATGGATATCATTCCCAACTCCCTCATGATGGTCGTCCACGATGAGTCGGAGTCAGTCGATGCTGAGATGAAGCTGAGGATGAAGTTCGGGATCCTTTCCACGTAGCCCTTGATCTTGGTCAGAAGAGTGGAGTTCAGGATGGAGTCTGGGATGTAGGAGATGATGACGTCCACACCCGACTTTATGTAGCTCAGGGCTTTCTGCTTTACCTCCTGCAGGATCTCCTCCGCTTTCTTCCCTATTGAGTCGATGACCAGCTCTGCCAGAGCAACGTTCTTCTTGACAGCTGCTGTGACCGACATTAGACCCGATACTAGGTAGTTGGCGATGGTTCCGACAATCTCCTTGATCTCGTCCTCATATTCGTTGAGGAAGAGGAGTATCCCCTCTATGAGGAACTTGTCGAGAGTGTCTCTCGATATCCGCTTCAGGTCAGTTTCTCCCTGGAACAGCCTTGCGACCATGTACTTGAACACTCTCTTCACATAGTCCTTGACCGCGGGTGTCAGGCTCGGAAGGTCGTCGACGATGTCGTCTATGGTGTTGTTGGCCACTGTGGAGATCAGGGTGCCGTTGAGCGCGCTCTTCAGCAGATCCCCGTACTGCTTGACCTTTGTAGATATGTCAGGGTAGTTGTTGCCTGTAGCTATGTAGACCGCCTCGAAGAACTTGTCGACAACCTCATTGAGCGGGAATTCCTCGAGGAAGTCCTTCGAGTCCTTGATCGCACCGATCTTGCTTCCGATCCAGTACCCGATCTTTCCGATTTCAATGAGTGGCTGGATCTTCTTCTTCCACGACTCGATGTCATCAAGTATACCGGTTGAGTACACATCTCCCGAGCCTCCGTCCGAGCCCATGCTGTTCATTGTGGTCTTTTGGGTAAAGTTGTACATCTCCCTGACTGCGTCAATGAAGGGCTTGAGTTCCGCAAATAGTTTGGGGAGGGTCTCAAGAATAAAGGTCTTGGTGTCCTGCTTCTGGTAGAATTCGATTGCAGATTTGATCACTCTGACGAGAGTGGCCGCATGCTCTGCAAGTTTCGCGTAGGTAGTCCCTAGCATCTTCTTCAGAGGTTCGTCAATTAGTCCGTCCGTCAGGATGTCCGTGAGCCACGACGTGATGGCCTTGAAGGTGTCCTCTCCCTCCTTGATCTTGTTGACCAGCTTGACGAGGTTATCGTTCAGCAACTTCTCGGCGTAGAACACGACCGAGGAGTTCTCGGGGAAGAACTCCTTCACCATCTTCAGGGCGAAGGCAACGATCTCCGAGGTGTCACCTCTGAGTGCCTTGTAGCCCTCGATCGCGATATTCACGTACTTCTCGTACTCTGCAATTCCTGGGAACCTCTTCGCGAGAATGGTGAATGCGGTTGAGAGGATGTTTTCCACGCTCGGATCCTCGATTATTCCAAGCAGTGCAGGGATGTAGTTCATGATCGTCTTGATCTGTTCCGCAACCTCCGGGGAGATCTTAATCACTCCCACGTTGGTCGCCTCAACAAGGATCTTGAGAAGGATGTCGATCACATCTCCAGCAGCACCTTCTATACCCGACTTCGTGGGGAGGTTCGCAACCACAAGGTCATCTGCCGGATCACCACTGAGGAGAATTCCGTACTCGTTCTCGTCGATCATATTCTCCTTGACGGCCGTCTCGAGCGGGATTTCTACACCCTCGTCTGTCACATAGTTCGCGGTTTTCGGAGCGTTTTTCAACATCTCCTGATATCTGTCTTCCCTCTCGACCTCGTCGATCTGTCCAACGGGAACCTGAGGTTCATACCCTCTGTTCACGAGGTCTTGTGAGTTCTCCGAGAAATACTGGACAACCAGCTCTCTGAGGTTCGTACCCGCGGCTTGGTAGTCCTGTGTGGGTCCGAAGTTGATCAGGATCTCTGCGACGTTCCACACCCCTGAAATAACGACCAGTGCTGCATCAGTCATCTCGGTTACATTGTCGGCTAGGAACGAGTTCCTGAGTGCAGGTCCGAGCTTCTGTGATGCCTGCTTGGTATTGGCTATGGCAAGAGCGTGTTTGCGATCTCCCATGCTGTTGATAACAACCGCAAGGTCGCTCCACGTCTCCTGCATGCCAGATACCATTGGTCCTTCTGGGGTCGTGTCGTACACCTGTACGGTAATCCAGTAGTCTTCTGGTAGTGCCGCGATATCACTTACGCTGCTGATCTCAATGAGGTCAACAGGCTGATAAAACGGTTCTATCAGATTCTTTATTCCTTCTGCAATGAGGGAGAATTGCTCCTCTCCACCGTAGACAATGGCGATCTTCTTGTCGAATACGGGTCCGAGTGCGATCAGCCGGTTGTCCTCGCTTACACCAGCCATGGGAGACTGTGCAGCAACGGTTGCTCCGGAAAAAATGTTCATCATTAAAATTGCCATTATGATGAAATTCAGCAATTTTAGGCGGTTTCTTTCTTTCATTATAGATCAGTCTATAGAGATAGTGAATCATCAGCCGAGAATGGGTATATAAATCTAGAGGGTGGTTTGGAAATAATTCTGCAATAAATTTTAATAATAATGCTATAATTTTGTATTAATTTGCACACCTGAATTTTGAATATTGTGTCTTGACGGGTTGTAGTGTCATTATTTGATTTAAGTATGATGGATGTCCAATGTGCAATAGATTATTTTTCATACAATGTAATTGAATATAATTGTATAAATCATTGCAATAGTTTGCATAAGGTGGGTTGGTAAATTGCAGTGGTGAATAGGTGTGAACTGTGGCTCAGTTTCCTTTGAAGATGACTTCGGGGTCTGCCTCGTCTAAGTTCCATTTTCTGGAATCAGCATTGTAATTATTTGGGTAGAATGGGTATCTCCATGAGTTCCCATCTTGGAGGACAAGGTTGAACACGGTCAATCTCTTCACCTTCGTCCAGATAAAGAAGGCCAGGTCGGAGGAGATTGTCGGGGGGATGTTCATGCTCCAGATGAACTTGTTCTTATCTGAGGCGAGGGTGGACTTGAATGGGAAGTAGTTGGTCTCCACGAGCTTGTGCATGGTGTCGATCTCTGCAGCATTATTGACCTCTCCGGACAGGAGGAGGGACAGCGTGAGATCGAACTTGCTCCTGTTGTAGTACAATCTGTACTTGGTCACGACAGTGCTCTTGAGCTTGGTAAGTCTTCTCGATATGGTGGAGATGTTCTTGCCGTAGTACTTGGCCAGGTCCGTCGCCTTCACCTTCGCGTTGATGTTGAGCTCCCTGATGAGGGTGAGGTCCAGGTTGTCAAGGGTGTGGAGGACTGAGTCGTGCGCGAAGCTCGTATACGTGGTTGTCGTGGACTGGTTCTTGTCCCACCACTCCTCCAGTGAGTTCTTCCCCCCCCGGATGTTAAATTCCCAGTCGCTCCCCATGAATGACCACATCGAGAGGTTGAGCTCAGATGTGGAGACGCGGGATGCGTTGAGCACATCGCAAGATTTCGCCTTGACCTCCTTAGAGAACTTCTCGTAGAATCTCTTCATCAGGGCTTTGGAATCTTCGGGGACGTCGAACTGTGCGTAGGCGATCACGTTCTCCCCCACTCCGAGGATCCGGTAGTGTGTGAATGGGTGGATGTCACAGTACTTGGCAAACTTGTAGACGGACTCCTCTCTATCGATACCCTTGAGGATCAAGTGCTGTCTCGTAAGCCCTAATAGGCTGGGGTTGTAGAGGGCCTCGACCTCCGAGACCTCCCTAGTGTTCCCGACAAGCACGGGGTCGTGGATTTCTCTCGGAGCTCGGAGAAAACCCCACTCCCTCAGCTCGTTGGTCATCTTCTTGATCAGATGGTAGGACAGTTCAACGTTGTGCTTCTGCAACCTCTCTCCCAGTTGGCGAATCCCGAGCATGGGGTCGTCTATCAGGACAAGGAGGATGAGGTAATGATTGACTGTAATTCTATCCATCAACTATCACAATTTACCCTTCGTGCTCTAGCCTTTAAGTAACTGTGATAACGACCTCGGGATCATCGCAACAACTTCCACCCGGGGGATCAAAAACTATCTGATCGGACCCTCCGACACCATTCCTGAGGGTTATGGTCGCATCGATCTGGTACCATCCGCTCTCGGTGGCGAGGTTGTACATATAATTGTTTATGGAAAAAATCTTCGAGCTAACGTAGAGCTTGAAGGAGTAGCTGTACTGGGCTCCGCTCGGGAGGGTCAGGGTGATCGTGTAGTCGATGCCCTTGTTGTAGGTCATGGCAAGGACGACATCCACTTGGGCAAAGATATCGTCTTCCAAGCTGTCTCCATCAAGGTCTGCGTAGTAGGCAGAGCTGATGTCCACAGAGACCATGTTCTCAAATGCTGTCGCAGTCGGTGAGCTCGCAATCCCTGTGCTTACCGCCGCGGTGATGAGGAAGATCAGCGTCGCGAATGCCGCTTGGGTCTTCATCAGTGATACGCCTGTTTTCACAGGCAAACTATTTTAACCATATTTAATAGTCTTTTCATTTTCTGGGCAGTGGTAAAATCTGGATGATTCCTGAAATATGTTCTCTCATCTTTTAGTTTTATTATTTTACAAACATTTAGTTTGGAAATCGTACCTGATTTTTCATCAATAAAATCTGATATGTCTTCAAATTATTTGAAATATCTTGCACCTTCTTCATCCTTGGGATAGAACTCTGTGTATTTTACCTTATTTCTCTCTGCAAGGATAGAGATATTAAATCACACCTCGATTCACCTCTGTGAACAATTTACTTGCAGGCATCAAGATCATCGACTTCACACCCTTGCTTCCCGGTCCTTACGCCACCAAGATCCTCGCTGACCTAGGTGCAGAGGTCGTCAAGATCGAGAATCCCCGTTCTCCCCGCTTGGAGGACATATTCCCTCCCTTCGTCGATTCCAAACCCCTTGTGTACGAGATCCTGAATCGATCTAAGCAGGTCAGGCAGTTGGATCTCAAGGATCCTGCCCAGCTTGAGGAGGTCCGCAATCTTGTCGCTGACTCCGATGTCCTAATCGAGCAGTTCAGGCCCGGTACCATGGAGAGGCTCGGTCTCGGTTACGAACAGGTCAGGGAGATCAACCCGAAAATCATCTACTGCTCCATCACCTCCTTCGGACAGGGGTCGTCTAAGGCAGGTCATGACATCAACTTCCTGGCCAAGTCTGGAATTGCATCACTTCTCTCGGAAGAACCGCGGGCTGTTGGTGTACAACTGGGTGATGTGGTCGGTGGTTCGCTGCACGCCGTGATAGGGATACTTGCTGCACTTGTCTCCCGTGACAGAACCGGGGAGGGGAGGTACATCGACATCTCGATGACCGACTGCCTCGTACCTCTCGGGCTGCTCAAGGCCACTTACGGTCTCGCTGGAATGAATCCTCCTCCTCTGGGAACTGAGATTCTGGACGGTGGCTCGATCTACGACTTCTACAGGACAAAAGATGGGCGTTATCTCTCCGTGGGTTCAATCGAGCCCAAGTTCTTCAGGGATCTGATAAAGGGTCTTGGACTAGAGTATGAAGGAGACAGTTATCTCTTCGATGAGGATCTGAAGACGAAGATCAAGAAGGTGATTGCGGGCCAAGACCTTGCTCACTGGCAAAGGGTATTCAAAGAACTCGACGCTTGTGTGGAGCCTGTCCTAACCATGGATGAAGTCATTGAGAGCTCCCCTCTCCTGTTTGGTGATAGAGACGTAAAGAGCCCGATCCGTTTCAAGTAGACTGTCATTCTCCAATAGGTCCCTTCTCTTCCTGCAAAGATTCCCGATCTCATGAAGTTGGCCCGATACTTGACAATACCGATAATCTCTACTTTCAATGCTTGAATTAAATAATTTCGTACCCTGTAATATCTGTCACAGTCCGATCTGTAATTATTTCAAAAAAGTTCCTCAATTCCCCCGATTGCTTATAAAGCTCGGATATACCATTGGGTATGAGCTACGAATTTAGCGATCAAGACGCTAATGTCATATCAATCGTAGGAATTATGGCCATCGTAATCGCTGGTCTCATAGCACTCGGAGGTCTCATGAGAATAGTGACCAGTTTCTTTAATGGGGATTACACACCATTCGAGCTAACCCTCCGCACAATTCAGAACCTGATCCAGTTGGTCATGGGACTGCTCTTCATCCCAGCGGCCCTCTCCTTCCGGAGGGTGGCGACGACGGAGGGCTCCGACATCCCCGAGCTGCTGGCTGGAACTGACAACATGACCAAGGCATTCTACGTCATCATCGCAATGATAGCCCTAAGTGTGGTGATTGATGTAATCCTGTTACTGTAGGTGAATGGTATGAGCAAGGAATACGAGTTTACAGAGGAGGAGAACGCCCGCATCAACAAATTCATCTCTGCTTTGAGAATATTCTCAATCATCCTGGTCCTAGCCGGTGTCCTCACCCTCATCGATGGATCCACCTCCTCGGTGAGCTTGACTACCATAGTTGCAGGGATCAGCTGGATCGCCATGGGCGTGTCCTTCTACCTCCCCATAGACAATTTCCAGAGAATTGTTCAGTCAGAAGGCAGTGACATCAAGGAACTCCTCACCGCTTTCAAGGAGTTCAAGACTTCATGGATGATCGTCATCCTGATTCTCATCGTCAACAGGGTTTTCGACCTCATGGACATGTTCACCCTGATTGGAAGCTGAACTTCGGGACGGTCCCCGATAGATTTTTCTGTTGTGACCCTAGGTCCGCATTATGGAGTGCAAGTTCTGCGCGATAGCCATGACAGGTGAGGACGCATACGTCGTCCACCAGACAGAGCTCTCGACATCATTTCTGGACATAAATCCTATTGCCGATGGACACACGCTCGTGGTTCCTAAGGTACACAGTGAGCTGATTTGGGACATGGACAAGAAGGATTACTTGGCTCTGATGGAGGATGTCAGGGTTGTCGCGGGTATCCTGCAGGAAACCATGGGATCAAAGACTGTGGGGATAGCCGTGGAAGGACTGAGTGTCCCTCATACCCACGTCCATCTCGTCCCGGTGAATTCGATCAATGCGCTAAACCCCTCCCTCGCCAGGCCAGCTACACCCGACGAACTCGCTGAGATACATCGGAGAATCACTCAAGGAGGGGGTAAGGGGAATTCCAAGTCGTAGGCAAAGATCGAAATAATACATAGATTTAAGTACTTCGGATATCTACTATAATAATATGATTCTTGAAGAACAGGATCTCAGAAAATAAGAATATTGTCTAATATAATTTCCCTGAGGTTCTGCATAATCGAATCCGTAAATAAAAGGTGAATCACCATGTCAAACAAAACAGTACAACACAAATTTAGAAAGATAGAGATCAACGGATTACTTGATGCATTTAGAAGAGACAGATCTGAGAAGAAGAGCAGAACCCATGAAGAACAGATGGAGTACATGAGGAGGAAGAACCAGAAATCAATGGTAAACCCCCTCTTCTTCTGGTCAAACTACTAAGAATCAACTAGTTGAACTACCTATCAATTCGTTTAGAGTATCTTTAACCCCATTTGCAGATCCATACCGTAGAGTGAGAGCTGTCGTCCGTTGAGACCTCGGCCCCCTGTGAGTGCAATATATCTTCTAAGTACTCTGGTTTGTATACTGACCTCCTCGTCCGGAACACTGCGTCTTCCCCAAATACGTGAAAGCTGTCGTAGTAATGTCCCCCGTCAAACCTGAATGGACCGAACTGTATGTACCTGAACTCCATACCTATCTCCTCCACGTAATCGGTCGTGTCAGTGAGAAGTGAGGGTTCCTTTGAATTCTCTCCATACCTGTGGCTCGAGAAGACAAACCTGCCCTCACTGTTGAGCAGTTCCTTGACCCTGCTAAGCAGCGGTACGATTAGATCTTCTGGAAAGCTGG
>JALWRB010000522.1 GCA_027077875.1 Candidatus Heimdallarchaeota archaeon | reverse complement strand
ATCCTAGAGGACAAGGAGGTAAAGGAGAGGGTCCTTCTTGAGAACCTGCACCCAACGTATTACGGTATGCCTGTAGCTAAATTTTTATTTTAGCTGAAGAAGTTTTGTAACCTTCTCAGCGATACCTAGGAAGGACTCCTTGAACTTCCCATCTATGAGAAGTGAGGGTTCACCCTCATCTCCTTGAAGAACAACCTCTGGTTCCAAGGGAATACTTCCCAAGAACACGAGACCAAGTTCCTCAGCCAATTTCTTACCTCCGTCCTTCTTGAAGACAGGAACCTCTTTTCCACAATGTGGGCAGATGAGACCTGACATATTCTCTACGATTCCCAGAATAGGCATACCTACCTTGGAAGCGAATCCAATAGACTTACGCACATCATGAGTTGCAACCTTCTGGGGTGTTGTCACAATGACTGTTCCAGATACATTCTCGAAGAGCTGGGCAATTGTCAAGGGTTCGTCGGATGTCCCAGGAGGAAGGTCAATTAGGAGGACGTCAAGGTCGGGCCAATCCACATCGGAGAGGAACTGCTTAATCGCTGCGATCTTGAGAGGACCTCTCCAGATGACAGGTGTTCCCAATTCAAGAAGGAGATCCATACTGACGACGTGAACACCATGTGACTCGGTGGGTATAATCTTCTTCCTCTCCCGGGCAATTTCGGCACGAACGCCCTCGAGTCCAGCGATGAGCGGAATACTAGGACCAGTGACATCAGCGTCCATGATTCCGACAGAAAGTCCTTTCTCAACGAGTGCGAGCGCGAGATTCCATGTAACTGTACTCTTCCCGACACCACCTTTACCCGACTGAATGACAATCGTATGCTTTATCCCCCGGATAGTCTTCTGAAGAGCCATTTCCTGTTTTGTCCTCTTGGCGAGGTTTGGATCGATGGCCATTGGTTGTAAGTTAATTTTGGGATTAATCTCAGACATCTACTTCTCAGAGGCAATAGTATCCATGAATTTAATCTATTTTGATAAGTTCACAACCAATATTCATGCGTGGTATATAACATCTAGAATAATACAAATTGCCCCAGGGAAAAAGTGGTCGACCGAGGAAAATACATGTACTATGTAGGAGTCATTCCTGTGAAGGATCTTCTTATCAATGGTGAACTGGATATTACCCATTTTGTCCTTCACATCCAAGGATTGACCCTTTGAGTGATCCTTGCTGAAGTACTCCCTGCCCCTGTATCTGATATGCAGTGTGTTCTCCCAAGTTGAGACCCGGTTCAGTTGCAGAGATCCAATCTTCTCTTCATTGGAATCATAGATGACGAACTGAGAGCCTAGTATCTCACCTCTTTTCACCCAACCTACGACGTCTCCGTCTGCTCCGATGAACTTGAAATCATCTCGGGTTGAGAGGAGTTTCTGTTCAACGTTGTAGATGATGGTTTTCTTGTCGGATAGGGTGATTTTGAAATCATCTCCAATCTGGTAGACATGGAGCTTATCCGGCATAATTTACCGTTTCGAGAGAGAGAACTTAAGGGTTCGTGGCACACAATAAAAAAATTCCTCAAAATTGCGTATATCACACTTGGAATTCACAACATTTTAGTAGAAAAAATCTTATTATTTGATGGTGAGTGAGTCTTATCTTTATCCAGAAAACGTCAGTTTGGTCGTCATCTCAATAAACGAGGTGGGACCATACGTGGTTGCAAGCAACCTAGATAGTGACTACCTCGGGATAAGTCAAGCCACTCTGGACGAGTACATCAGCCAGCTCTCACTCACAACTATTGTCTCACTCGGACAGGGACACCAGTACATGACGGGATGTTTCGAATTTCCCTGTGCAATCAATTCGGATTACAGACTCCTCATCATTGCAACACGGATAAAGGACTATACCTCTCACGATGAACGTCTTCTCGTAGGATATTTCCATTTCATTCTCTTCCTCCCTACATCATTCACAATCAGATTACCCAATTTCATCACCATGGAGGAGAGTCTGATGAAGACATTAACTCGGAATATCTCACACCGGGGAGATATCACGAATGAAACAGTTTCAAACCTCCGAGACATACTGTTCTACAACATCATGGAGTATGTAAAATAATCTCTGTTTTGCTTAAATTTAATAATATGGATGTTACGTTCTAGTATATGGAGCATATCATCTCAATCATGGAAAGAGGTATTTCAGCGAGAAGCAAATTAGAGGATATGCTGCATTCAGACACCAAACACTCGAATCAATTGAGGAGACTGATCGAGAATCTAGACATGTACGAGGAAGTGAATGATCAAACTCGTGATTGGTGGATCGCGTACAATGAGGAACGAGAAGCAGTTGTTGGTCTCATTGCAGTTCGATACAGGGATCAGGAATCGGTCTTGGAGGCGGCATGGACAAACACGGTATCAAGCCACGAGCTGGAGTACACCATTACCGCCCTGATTGACACATGGGAGGCATCAGCTCGTAACTCTAAGTACCTTGTCATCAATTTGGAGGAGAACTCCCAGATTGTTGCAGAGTTTGATGACCTTGGATTTTACTTCGACAAACCCTTGGTACTGAAGTACGAGGCACCTACGAGGATCTACATTTTCGATGAGGACACTGAATTTATACTCAGAAAACCGAGATTGGATGAGCTTGAGACCCTCTACGATGAGCTCATATCTGTTGACCTTGATAAGGACTCACTAATCTATGTTTCCAAGAAAGACTTTCTGAATTTCAAGAATCAGTTCCCCATGCTCCAGAAGAACTCATTGGTTGTAGTATCTGAGAGGGATGAGCTCCTTGGATTCGGCGCCTCCTTTCTCGACCCTACTGGAGAGCGCCCTACTCTTTTCGGACCACATGCGAGAAGTTTGAAGGTGGAAGATGTGATTATCTCAGAGTTCTTGACCTTTTGGAGATTGCAGGGAAAGGATAACCTCACGATACTAAGAACGAAATACCTACCTGACACAACTCGGAATAAGTACGCAATTGAGATGTCAAAAAGTGAATCGATTGTTAGGTATGTGAAATCAGTTGATTAGGAAGTTACAGAGTTTGCCATTCGAGCAGCTTCAGCGTATGCCAGAGTGACATCGACATCTGCAGGTGACCAAGAGATAAGATACCCAGGCCACGAGAGGCACTTGGCTAGAATAAGCACACCACCACCGGCTATGCTCTTGCCGACGAATCGGTCATCACCTTTGTCTATTACACTGAATCTGAGGTCTCCAACACTGATTGCAGTTGTATTTGACTGCCATGCAGTTACTACACTCATCGGGTTGAGATCAGGCCATTGACCATGGCTCCACTGAACATTACCTGCTTCATCTATAAGGAAAGCTACCTGAATAGTTCCCTCATTAATCACTCGCTCTGCAATCTCTAAGAATGACATAGTAAGTATATTGTATTTCTCCTATGATTTAACCTTTATCGCTATTCTATAAAAAAACAGTCAATATAGATCAGATTTATGAGTACGAATAAAATACCAAAGACAGTGAGGTATTACGAGGAGCTCTCCCCTGGGGTCATCAAGATCTGTGTTAATGTAAAGGCAGGGGCTAAGATCTCGGAAATTACCAAGGATGAAGAGGAGATCTTTATCTCTGTGAAATCACCGCCTCAAAAAGGTAAGGCCAATAAAGAGATTATAAAATTACTCAGTAAACAGTTCGGGATTCCAAAATCAGGCATATCCTTCATTTCGGGCATGACCAACAGCCGAAAGTATTTTCGGATTGAATTGGAGAATCCAGAGGATCAAATCAAGCGGATCAAGTCCAAGAGTTAGAAGAGGACAATCTCGAATGATGCAAGGAGTTCAGCCCTGTCGGAGATCATGACGTACAATTCGTTGCAGTTTGTCAAGAGCTTCTCAATCTCTTCCAGAGCCTTCTTTGTAGTCTCTTTCTTCGAGGGTAACCTGTTGGGAGTATTAAGAAGGTCAATGATCTCCATGATCTCTTCTTTCATGGAATCTAGAATCAAAACCATCTCGGATTCGAGAGTATAGAGTACAGGCACGTCGATCCACTCTGAGACCTCGGTTGTCTCGAAGAATGTCGAGTGGCGGTAGATATCGAAATTGTCTGCAGTGAGAAGTTTTGATATTTTCTCGAGGGTATTCTTTATCACATTCCCTGTCCTCCATGCCTCAGTCACCTGCTGCTGGAGGAGGAGTGAAGATGCATTTGTCCATAGATCCATCACCTCAAGGAGCTGTTGATAGAGGTAGTTCCTTATAGCTTTGTCAGTCTCCAACCTCTCATTTACATCTTCGTATGAACGATATCCTGGAATTTTCTTGACAAGAGATTTGTGCGTATCGCTCTCGTACGACTTTACCTTATCCTTCTTTTTCCCTCTTCGAAAGAATGACACAGTTATCACTAGGAATCCCTGTAATAAGTAGGTTTTCCTTTAGAAGTAGCTAATTACTTCCGATACGGAAATGCTTACTGATCTCTACCACCTCGTCCAGAGTGGTTACTCCATCAGGGACAGACTTATCAGTTCTTCTCTTACCTGTATATCGAGGGAATCGAAGTGCATAAGCCTTCCCATCAGAGTCTCTCACAGTGTGAACAGGGGAATCCGAGATCTCCGCTGCAGACACCTCAAGTATGATGTGGGGGAAGAACCACGCATCGGGAACAACCACGCTGTCGTAATCGGCTGGTTTCTCCTCGACCCTGATGTCGTTCAACTCTGCAGTTAACTCCTCAAGATCTTTCTCAGAGAAACCAGATCCCAGATAGCAAAATGTGTGGTAGGTCTCCTGTACCCTGTCGTATATTCCCATAAGGAATGTCCCAAATACCCCAGCCCTCTTACCTTTTCCATGTTTTGCACCCATGATGACAAGATCGAATGTGTCCGAGAGATTGTTAGAGTAGTCTGCTTTGTACTTTAACCAGAAGAATGATCTCTTTCCAGGTTCGTATATCGCTTCTTCAGAGAGATCCTTGATCATGATACCTTCCTGATTCGTCTCCTTAGCATTGAGAAGTTGTAGATCCGCATCCTCGGGATCAGAGCTGCGGAAAATATCAGATACAACCATGATGTCATTTTCTGGAATAACCTTCTTCAGTACTTCCCTTCTTGTAAGATAGGGATGTTTGATCATATCTTTCCCGTCTATGTGCAGGATATCGAAGAGGAAAACACGAACTGGCACTTGCTTAACAGTTTCCTCAATTCCGTACTTTCTGCTCCTTTGGGTCAGGATATTGAAATTCTGGACTTTGTCATTCTCGTAATCATAAGCGACGACCTCCCCGTCGAGAACCACTGATTTGTTAAACAATTTTTCAACTGCCTCCAATATGTCGGGGAATTGGTTTGTATAGCTCTCCTGATTTCTGGACCAGAGAGTGACGATCCCATTTGAGGTTCGATGGATCTGAATCCTGTACCCATCGTATTTGTTCTCAATCGCGAATTCACCTTGAATCCACTTCCTGAGTTCTTCCCCACTTGAAATTCGTTGTGCTACCATGCTATGGATTGGCGTGCCAACATGAACATGACAAAGAGCGCGAACTCCCTCCATCCCATTTGAGATCGCAGTCTCTGCGACCAGAGCGATATCGCTGGTCATGTGGTAGGCATACTCGATTTCTTCCTTGTCACCCTCATCATTGTATTTTGCGAGAGCGGCTATCCAAGTCGATTCTTTCACACCCAAACGGAGCTTCCCAACAAGAGCCCTGTAGTAGTACTTCTTTTCAAGAGCACTCAGATTCGAGTCTATATCACCAATTATCTCGATCTTAGCGTTATTCGACAGTCCTTCCTTGGCTAGTTTAGAGAAACTCTCATACACCTTGCTCAAACTAAGTTCCCTGTTGACCGTTTCGTCAGAGAAGAAATCATCCACACGGGTCTGTACACCGATCTTTGTTGATAGGTTCTCGGCTAAATCACCTACATCACCATACTTCTCGTAGAGTGATTTAATCTCAGATCCGGGTATGCCAGTAAGCTTGGACAAAGCAGTGAGTAAGAATTTATCCTTGATCCCAAGAACCAACTTGTCATAATCAGGGCCAAAGCTTCCTAGACTGAGATATATAGCTGGCTTGATATCAGACAGCTCAAGCTCGGAGAGCATCCTATTCAGTGTTTCAATCATATTCAGTCTCCCAGACTCATTCTGCAACTCTTCCAAGTATTCACAGTATTTGGAGAATAACACTTATTGTAAGTTGTTGAATCAATCTATTAACCTTGATGTGAAACAAGGTGATTTTTAACAATCATTTGATATTATTGGCATATTGATTGAAGAAATGTTGGAAACCTTAATATTTCCACAATAAATGCTAAATTAATTTCTATGCCTGATAGTTATCTCCTGAAGATTGTGCTGATTGGAGAACCTGGTGCTGGTAAGACGAGTCTACGTAAGAGGTACATGGGTTCGGGATTCCGTGCAGTCTATCAAAAAACCATAGGTGTAGATATTGCACATCTAGAGCTAAAGAGGGAGGATTATAACAGCACTTTGGCTTTTTGGGATATCGCAGGAGATGTCGAGTTCGCCCACATCAGGACCAGTTACTTCTCGGGAACCAACACAATTATTTTCGTCTTTGACTGCACCAAGACAATTGATCAGGAGGCAACGAAAAGCTGGATAGAGGACATCAGCGATTTGAGCTCTACTGCCCCACTTTCGATGGTTCTACTCCTCAATAAAATAGATCTGAAGGATCAGAGAGTTCTTGAGGTTAAAGACCTTGAACCAATATCTGATCAGATCAAAGAGATTGGAATATTCGATGCGGTAAATATCTTTGAAACATCTGCTAAGGACGGTAAGGGAATTGAGGAAAGTCTAGAATGGATACTTGATCATCTAGTAATGACAATTAGGAAGAGGAAAGAGAGAATGGAGAGAATAATGGATACTGGAAACTATCGATATGCACAGTTTCTGATGAAACCACATGGTCCCGAGCTCCTTTACCACAATTTCATCGAGATGGACACGGATGATATAGTAGACAGGTTAACTCTCTTAGGTATTTCTTATATTGCAGCTCTTGGACAGGGACACAGTTATTCTAGTGGAGTGTTTGAGCTCCCATCAGGAGATATTGATGGTTACAAAACATTCTCATTCTCTCATGAGATATCCAACTCTGAATCTGAAGATACAAGGTATTCAAGACTCTACTCTGTCTTCTCACTTTTTATCAAAGAAGAGGTTGCAGAGCTGATGGAAATCCCCCAAAAAACTAAAGATAAATTGTTTGACATACAGAAAACCTTGAGAGACATCACAGAATTGACCAAAGCCCACGTGGAACAGACCTTCATGAGAATGATAGAGACAATCATTGAGAGTGAGTGCTGATGTTCCAAGAGAACATTACCCGAGAATGGAGAAATAACCGTCCCGTGGCCATTGAGATCACGAAGAAGGAAGCTTCAACCTATTACGCAGTGTTTTCTGCAGAACTCGTGACAGAGCCCCAGATCCGCGTTCTCCGTGAATTGACACCGGGCTCAATCAAATTTGTTTTCCCAGACCATATTAAGAAAGCTCTACGACTCCCTAGCTTGAATGCCTTTCTTGTGAATTCTCGATCGACATTCGAGATCATGGGTAATATAGCGAGAGAGGTCGAACCCAGTCGTTCGATTAGTATCAGCGTACGATCCGCAGAAGATCACAATACAAGTGCCACTCAAGCAGAGACGATTTTTGAACTGGTAAGGTTCTACAATGAGTTCGAAATGGCTGTAGACCAGAAAGAGCATATTGTTGCCTTCAGGAAGAGATTCACAACACCGGGAAGTGTAGAACTGAGGTTCAGTTCAAGGAACCTCCTCAAAACCAGCTTAGCTGTAGAGAACTATCTCATTGCCCTCACAGAACTCCACGGGATACCACCAATGATGGTCTATGCAGAACTACGTGAATTTGGAACCGGAAAGTTGAAGACAGATCCGGGAGGGATGGTGACCGAGAATGCCACCAAAATCAAGAACCTGTGGAGAGCATTCAAGAAGGTTAAGGCATCCGAGCTAGCCCAAGAGTAGTTCACGAATTTAAATATTGGATTGGACATACAATATCAATGTCAGATACCGACATGATCGAGGTCAGGCGAGATCAGATCAGACAAAACGATCCGTACATTGACAAAGAAAAGGTAGCAGATGAATTCGAGGACATGATGATCAACCGTGTTCTCTCGAAATCTGAACCCATCGAATCGACGTCCCTATTCTCAAGATTAGAGAATCTATTTGTCCTCACGTTTATCATCATGCTACTTTATGTGTGGCTTTCATGGGAAGAGATTAGTCAATGGGTCGAGGACTACGGAGAAAGGTATAGAAACGTAACAATCAAGATTACTATCATTATCTTAGTCCTGTATCTTGTCATCTTTTTCGTCCAGTATTCTTATGTAAAGCGGAGGATGAAGGCCTATCAGAGATGGAGACCGGATGAGGTAAATGTCGTGATTTCGCTTCTTCCGCTACCTAAACTAAGAATGATGATTAGACTCCACGTTATAAGCGGGAATCTAGAGAAAACAGCCTTACTCAACTACCTCCAGACTAATGACAGATCCCCGGTGACATTTACCCTCTTCAATCACCCGGAAGTCACTATTCCACTCTTATTAGTGGAAACCACCATGAGTCAAAGATTCAGATTGTCCTCATTGAGGGAAGATGTTGAGAATTGGGAGAGGTTACTGAGGTCAATGAGGTTTGAGATCGTGGACAGCGTAGACATCCCACCTTTGAGGAAAACAAGGTATATACACTCCTTCAAAGGTCTGGCCAGCATCTATCAAATATCAGAGAGAATTGCGAGAGCGGGATTTTCTGATCCAATGCTCTTTCAGATATCATTCAAGACTGTAAATGTTAACGGGGATTTACATAGCGGAGTTCAGGGTATGGAGACAAAAGTAGAGGTCTCCTATAGCGTTGAGGATCGAAGACAACTGAAGATGATGAAGTCATTCATTCAGTCGATATGTATCTCTCCCAAGATCAGCAAGTCTCCACACGAGTCTCTCTTGGATTTAGAGCAGACCGAGAAACTCACTGTGTTCCCATTCACGTCTGTTGATGAGATCATGGCTATCAAGGACTCATTCAAGGTAGAAAGGAGTGGCTCATCCCAGCTCGACCAAGTGCTCATAGATCGGAAAATGGAGAACCTTGTAGTTACCAAGTCATTTGAGTACAATCCTTATGATTACACCCAAGGAGGACTTATCACCGGCGGAATAGGTACAGGAAAGACCACGATGCGACTACACATCATGAAGTCCCTAATTACTTCGGGTACGAGGATCATCGATATTGATTTCAAGGGAGATGCCGCCAGATATAAGTTCTTCAGGAAATGGGGGAAGGTCTACATCCCCAAAGTCAACTTGAGGATTAACCCTTTTTCGGTCCCAGATGGTAAGGATACCAAAGAGTATACCAACCAACTGACCCGGGCGCTTATTGAGACATTAGGAGAGAATGAGGAACTTTCTCCACCACAGAGAAACCTGTTGTATGAGTCGGTGAAGCGTACAGTAAGACTCAAGGGAAATGCGAAGGATTTCTTCGAGAATATCAGCAGATTATCCTACAGAGATTCGATGATCGTAGACAACAGACAGGACCACACAGCAGTAGCTCTACTGAATAAGTTCCAGTGGTTGGAGTCCACAATGAGAGAGATATTCTGGGTGTCGGAATCGAACCTTGATGCAAGGACTATTATCGAAGACAACAGCTACATCGACCTTTCAAAGATCAATGACACCGTCCCCGTTGAGCAGATGCGATTTCTCATCGACCTCATACTTATGAATTTCACAATCGCCCTCAAGGACAAAGGAGAGCAATACAAGTACAGCAGATCGGGAAAACGGATTCCAAAATACGCAATCTTCCTCGACGAGGGACAATACCTCGTGCCGAGGAAGAACATCGGGAGAAGTGAGTTAAGCAGGTTAGAAGAGATAATATCCACATTCAGATACAAAGGTGTGGCAGTCATTGCTTCCGGGGTATCAGCGGAGTTCATGAGCTCCATGCTCACGGACAGTGGTTTCATTGCTCAATTCAGAACAGATTCTACTGTACTCATCCGAGCACTTGGTCTTTCGGAGGAAATAA
>JALWRB010000521.1 GCA_027077875.1 Candidatus Heimdallarchaeota archaeon | reverse complement strand
CGAAAATTTTATGTGTAAATATATTCCAGACCATCTAATGGGCTTCAGGATTCGGACCGTTGATCAGCTCTACACCCTACCACTAACAATCCGTACAGAATTCACGTATAACTTTTGGATACACGCCCTCTGGCAGGTTGTCATGGAAGACCAGACGCTGGCCGATGTCGTCGCGGGGATCTTCACCGGAGTCACGACTGCTCTGCAGAAAGTCAAGGATGGTCTAAATGCCGCGTGGGACGGAGTTGTGGACGCTGGGCAATTTATCATGAACGATGTGCTTCAGTCGATTATCTCCTCAGTTGCAGGAGTTGCAGATAAATTGATCGATACTGTCGGATTGACCTTAGCTTCCATCATGGGTTCTGTGGATTATATTCCAGACAGTAATTCCATCTTATACAATGGCAAGCTCTCTAACTCTCTTAAAATCATACCGAATGAGTTTGCCTTGTCCATTTCGACCCTGAAATCCTCCTTGGAAATCGGAGGGTTCTTTGAGACTTTGGGCTTAAGCAAAGGAGATTTTAAGAATGCAGAAAGACTTTTTATCTCTGGTACCTCCCTTTCCCTCTTTCTTCAGGGTTTAGCGGTACTCAAGATGACTCAAAGCGCAACGATCTGGACTCAAGTTTCGTTGCTTGCAAGCTCATTAATATTCATGATTCTGGCGGTTTATCTTTTCCAACCCAATGTCTATGACTACTACCACAATACCATGGGTAATACCGATGTCAGTGAGGATGATGCATTCGGGTACACACTACAGATTCTTGGGCGTACTCTCATGTGGAGCGGTTTTATATTCTTCCTCACATGGATGTCGAAGAAAATAGCAGCGATATTTAGTAAGGATTCAGCAATTGTTATTAATTTGCAAACTGGTGGAGTATTTTTTGAGTGGGGTGCCTCTGGTATGGCAACTTCCTTCAGTTGGTTGAACATTTTCGTAAATATTGCAATTGGATCGGTAATACTATTTGCAAAAATGGCATTCACTTTTTTGATGAGTCTATTTGGTTATGATTCATCTATTCAAATTACCTCTACTGATTTTCTATTAAACGCAGGAGCTGTACTAGTCCCGATGATTAGCTTGAGAGCGGCCCTGAGTCAGGAAGCAAACATTCCATGGTTCAAGACTTGGGCCAGTATTGTCGCATTTCTATGGATTGAGATTGGGGCCGTACTGGCTCTTTTTGGATCTGCGATGAATGACGAGATAGAGGTGTCTGCGAAATGAAGATTCCGAGCAGGAATTTACAAAGGGCACTACTGGTTCTGACGCTTATCACATTCACTTGGTTAAGTCTCTTCACGGAGCCAATCATACCATTAGTAGGATTTACGGTTTTATCATCCACATATATCTTCGCGGGAACACTATGGGCAATTTACCCTGTTCATTTCTTAAGAAGACAAGGAATTGATGTTGGGGGAATCTTGACATGGAGTATTGTGTACCTTGTGGTACAACTAGTAAATACTATGGTTATTATGAATATACCCGGAGCGGTGATGAAATACCTCACACCCTCCATCTTAATTTATATACTGCTTTTTGCACCATATCTATCACTTTTTCAAAAGGGTGAAATCGCCGAGTACTCGGAAATAGGATTCAGCTGGAAATCTTTGATAAGTTCATTCTACTACATAGAGCTCAATTTTATCTTTTTGTCATTGTTCACATATCTCCTAACAAAGATTTTTGTTACCAACAGCATGGATATCACTAACTATTTTGGCAATTTGGACTTCTACATTCTGCTTTTCTTCTATGTCTTATGGTTTTTAATGATTTATCTCCCCATTTCAGATTCGAGAAATATACCTGATTACTGTGTTTATGACCCTGATATGTTTGGGAATAGGGACTTTATCTTCATTGTTATCTCCTCTGCATTTGTCTATGCATTTGTTCTGTTTGGTCAGAATATCCTTACATTACTTACAATTGGTGTGTCAGTATTTTACATGTTACTCTCTGAGAAAATTAGGGGTTTATTCTATCCAAATCACATGATTCTCAGGAGTATATTTTATTCAATGGTTATAGTACTAGGATTTTGTTTTTTTGAAAAATTATCGGAGATATAATTATAACTTTAGGTTCAAGAGGAGTAATTACTTCTGATATAACTGTAAAATCCGTAGATGTATCAAATTATTTCTATAGGGTAATGAAAAACGATTCATTCGTCGATTTAACTAGAATACTCAATGAGAAACAAGAGAGAAATCGCGAATTTGATCCTTGGTTCTCGTCATCTAGACCTCCTCCGAAGAAATTCAGATGATTTCGCTGGAACGACTAAATAATAATTTACGAAGTCAATTTCTTGGAAATCGGAGGATTACAGATGATATCTTGTGTAATGCTCGGTCGAGGAGACCTTGATCTGGTGGAGGTAGGAGCACCATATCTAATCGCAATAAATGTTTTCCTCACAATCTCAGCCTCAGTTAGATTTTCCCTTCTGCCAACCTCCAGATTATGATCAATCGTATGAAATCTTGTAATCACTCTGTTGGGTTTTTATCATCCCATGAAGAAACCCGTTCTCATAACAACCGTCTGAATCGTTATTATTGTCTTCTATCGTTATTTCGGTAGTCCGAACGCCGAAATTATTCCCAAGATCAATTTCTTCTTGAACTATTACTTGATTGGAACTCTGCAAATAATTATTTTATATGTTAGATCCCCGTGGATTTTGAACAGATTCAGATGCTGGTAAATCGAGGGAATCGGAAAAAACTGATCTCATCAATCTGTCAGAAAAATCTAATGGGTAACTTCAGAGTCCGAGAGCTTGACTCCATATTCATGTCGCCTCTACCCATCTAGGTATTTCATATATGAGTTAATCAGATTTCAAGGCCATTAACGACGGGTAACGTTTATCATAAGTTGATAACCATCCTACATAATGGGTAAAATTATCCAAGAGTTTGATCTCCTGTTATCCCTTCCACACACATCTAACTCTATGATTCGCCTAGCATCATTAGCAAATATTGACTCAGTATCTGGGTTTGTGATAAGTTTCAGTCAAGTTGAGACAACAGTAACGTTCCTCTGTCTTGTTTGTACCTTAAGAGACCCTTCACATATCACCAAAAGAGGATTGAGATTTCAATTGATCTCTGATGCATTCTTTTCCCTTTACATCAAGCTAGTTACCCTCCTTTCCTACGCATTTCATCAACTCTCCACAAAATCATTCTATGGAGGATTGGACTGATGGATCGGCCGTATGGCTACACCCTTGTTGTGAGAATGGTTTTGTTGTTTGGTGGAGTGACAATGCTTACAGAGAGCGTTAATATCTTCTCAGTCACTGAATCCCTGTATGTTCAGATCCTCTTTGGTGTATTGAATACAGTTGCTTATTCCATTGTCATCTATCTTTATCGTAAAGCAAGGTCGGTTGATACCAAGGAAGAGGGACAAAAGCTAGTTGAGAATGTGTCGGTTGTTTTCCTGTCACTTATGTTATATATTGTAGTGTTGTACAGATCTGTATTAGGATACTCCCTGTTGGACTATATCGACTCTGATTACAGATTTTTGTATTTAACTTATGCATTTGTAGTCTTGGATGCTCTATCCGAGATTTCTCGAAGAACGGAAGAAGAGAGCAACGGTAGCAGAGCTAGTCAGAGAAACAATGCGGATAATTGGGAAATCATGACCGAGGAGATGGTGGAGTAATTTGATCCTGAGTTCATACCTACTGGTCTCAAGTGGTATGATAAGCAGAAGAATTACAACTCGAAGTCAGCTAGGTGAGCAAGAGTTCATGGTGAATATCGGAGGGTGACGACACCTTGCTCATGGTGGAATTTATTGGTGTGAAATCAGACGACATCAATGTCCCGCTTTTACTTTTCATCGACCATCCTTAGAACGTTTCTAAGTACTTGTGCATATTCTTCAACGGCTCTCTCTCCCTCGGGGGTGATGGTGACGATCGTCGTAGGTTTGGCCGCTATGAACTCTTTTCGCACCTCGATGAAATTGGCCTTTTCCATCTTCTTGATGTGGGAGGCGAGATTCCCCGAGGTGAGACCGAGAGCCTTCATGATCTCTGGGAATGTAGCTGTCATCCTCGGGAGGAGAAACATCATGATCGCCAGTCTCACGGGAGAGTGGATGAGGTCATTGACCGATATAACCCTCTTCAGGTGATCGCTCTCTTCACTCATCAAATCAGCCTGTTGATCCGATTATTATGTAGTTGTCCTTTTCAGTCTATTCCTCTGCTTCCTAATATCTAGAATTGTGAGTAGCGACGGGACGGAGTAGGCCAGGGGAAAGATGAGTGAGAAGAAGGGAACCGCAGCTGCACCGTACAAAGAATATAGGATCAGATCCACAATGGTCGCCATGCTGAGGAACACCCAGTGGGAGTCTAGGTAGACGAACTGATTGTAACTGTAGCATTCATTCTTGGTATGTCTCCTCTTGAAGAAGAGGTGCGCCAAGGCTACTGAGAAGGTGACTGCGATGATAATCAGGTCTGTTCCGAAGATGAGGACTAGACCCGTTATCGCCATCCAGAGGACAAGCATTCCTATGAAGATCAGTTTCATGATCCGAGTCAGGGACCGTTTGTAGACATTAGACTGTTCAGAGATGAAGTTGGGGGATGAGAAAATGAACATGGCCATAGCCGCTCCACCGAATGAGCTGAACAACCATGGTATCGACGTTGAGATCTGGGATCCAGAGGTACTTAATAGGTAGTCCATCACACCCGCAAAGCACAAAAAGAATATCCACGAAAGCTCACTGACTGCTAGGAGGTGGTAGGACTGCAGCGAGTCATACTCCTTGATATTCTCTATGTACTCCAGCACTGCCTTAATGTCACCAGCTTCTACGCTCACAATTGGCAATCACCCTCATGTTTAATATCCCTTCCCGAACTTTGCGGTGCAAAGTACTTTGGGTTGCATAGAGCTCTTCAGCACAAAAAATTGAGAGGATTATATATTGTCGGATCGTCAGCTATCTCATGGTACTCAAAGCAGTAAACCTACAGAAGACTTACCCCGGGGGTGTAGAGGCTGTCAAGGGGATTGATATAACGGTAGAGGAAGGGGAGATCTACGGTTTTCTTGGTCCTAACGGTGCGGGTAAGAGCACGAGCATCAAGATGTTCTCGGGGCTCCTGAGACCGACAGGTGGAAATTTGGAGATCTTCGGGATAGACGTAAGCACGGACTTTCAGAAGATAAAGGACCAGATTGGATATGTCCCCCAGAACCTGATCTACTATGACCATCTCACGGTGATGGAGAACCTCCAGCTCTTCGCAGCGTGTTATGAGATTGAAAGACCAGAGGAGAGGATCAGCGAGTTGCTGGATCTCCTGCAGATCTCGGAGATTAAGAACAGGAAGAGCTCGGATCTCAGCGGCGGGCAGAAACGGAGAGTGAATCTTGCAATGGGGTTGCTCAATGACCCCAAGCTTCTGTTCCTGGACGAACCCAGTGCGGGAATGGATCCTCAGTCGAGGAGGGTTCTCTGGGATTCCATCCGAAGGTTGGTTGACACAAAGGATATGAGCATAATCCTGACCACTCACCTCATGGAGACTGCTGACAAACTCTCCGACAGAATTGCTATCATTGACCATGGGGAGATCAAGATCGTCGACACGCCAAAGAATCTCAAGGAGAAGTTCGGAACAGGTGAGATTATCCAAGTACAGCTCGACGAGGAGGTGAATGGAAGATTCGAGGAGATCCTCAAGCAGCTCAGTCTGCAGTACGAGGATGTCAACGTACGGAACTCTACTTTCAGGATAGGTAGCGAGGATGCAATTGATGATCTTTCGGGTGTTCTGGAAATTATCAAATCGTTCGTGAGCAAGGAGGAGATCAAGCAGATTAGCATCAATGAGACCACGCTCGAAGACGTCTTCATCAAGATTACAGGGAGTGAGTTGAGAGAATGAAGACGCTCAAGAGATTCTGGCTGCTGTACCTGTCTAACGTGAGAGTGACGACGAGGGTTAGGGTTGTGCTCTTCTTCACAATACTCTTCCCATTGATGTTCATCGGGATCTTCGGGATAGCGTTCCAGACAGGAGATCCCTCCAACACTACGATAGATCTCGCTGTGGTCAATCACGACCAAGGCATCCCGGACGATGGGAATGTATATCGGAATATCACCGGAGACATTGTCTCTGGGGACTTCTACTCCAGGGAGTACTTGGATCTATTGGGATCAGTGACATTCGAGGACAACGAGACGAAGATCTTTGACATCACCATATTTGACGACGAGGAATCCGCGATGAAACGGGTGGAGAAGCGAGACTATGGGGCACTCCTTGTACTTCCTGAGAACTTTACTACAGCTGCGATGGCGAGTAGAAGAGCACTATTTGAGGGCATCATCCCCTTGGACTGGACAATCTATCCTCCAGCCAACTTCACCACACAACTTACTGTTCGTGGGGACTCCACCTTGGTACAGTTCACCATATCCTACTCCGTCATAGACGCGGTCACACAGGGTTTCTTCACACTCGATATGGTCGATGAAATCGGTGGGTCGGTCTACCTCGATGGCGGGATAACCTCCTCTGGACTGACGGTCTTCGACTTCACCGTGCCGGGTCTTGTGATCTTTGCCATTCTCTCGAATCTCAGTACGGTCACGGTCACGGCACTTCGGGACATGAAGGACGGTCAATTCGACAGGTTGAAACTCACCAAGATGAGGGTCTCGGAGTACCTGTTGGCGATAGTCGTGAGCCAGCTCACGATCTCGGTGGTACAGATCCCACTGATGTTCGCTGGAGCTATTATTTTCGGCTTCCCAATCAGCACCAGGATATTGTACGCCTTCATCTTCGGGATATTAGTGAGCCTCTCGGTCACGGGAATAGGCATCCTACTCGCGGCTTTTGTCTCCTCAACTGAGGCTGCATCTGCTCTATCAGGTATTGTAAGCACACCGATGGCGTTCCTCGCAGGGGCATTCTTCACCATGCCCAATCCGACATTGATCCCTGAGGGATCAATCCTTGGAAGTCACAAGCTTGGAATATTCGACCTCATCCCTGCTCGTCCAGCGATCACCGCTCTCAGGGTGGTTCTCCTGACAGATCAGGGGATGGCTGGAGTCTGGTATGAGTTCTGGTTGACCACTGTCCTCGTGATATTTTACATGATAATAGGAATATTTCTCTTCAGTAGGAAACATCTAAGGGCGAAGTAAGCGAAGAATTATGAATTGTGTAGTCTAAAGTAGGTTGTGACACTCACCCCTGTTGGATACATACTTTGGGTACTCTCCCCCTATCTTACTATACTAGCTGCTTTGTATTTTGCCAAGAGGGAGTATCCAGCATGGGTAGTGCGCAAGACAATCCACGTATTCGGGCTGATCAATGCCTCGCTCATTGCCGGTCTGAACACTTTATTTGATGCCATAGTCATCTCGGTGCTCTTCATGGTCACCTTTCTTGGGGTCTCCTTCTCGGGGATTGCTCCGCTCTACCAATTCCTTGTGGACAAGGGGACAAGGGATGGGGAATCCAAGGCCATCTCGTACCTCAACAGTATGCTCACGGTACTCGTCGGTCTGATCATCATGCTAATTTTCGTAGAGGAGAATTGGATCTTCATGTCCAGCATGTTGTCCATAGCTATCGGAGATGGGATGGGTGAGGTCATTGGGAGGACATTGGGACGACATCCGTACAGGATAATCAGGCCGAAGACGGTAGAGGGGTCGTTGGGCGTATACTTTGGTACCCTCGTCGCCCTGTTCGTCCCCTATCTCTACGTTTTCGGCTCAGTCTCGTACACGGTTGTTTGGATATTTTTAATTGTGAGTCTGGGTGTTGTGATATTGGAAGCAGTCAGTTGGGCATTCCTTGATAACCTGTCGATCCCGATATTCGTCTCGGCAATGCTCTTCTTCCTGATGTGAGGTCAAGGTATGTTTTGGAGAAAGAAGAAGAAGGAGGAGAAGAAAGAGAAAGATGTGGTTCTGAGGTATCCGGATCTCCAGACCTTTGAGAGCTGGGTGAGGGTGATGATCAAGGGGTTAAACCTACAGGAGGGGAGGTTTACATTCATAGCTGCGTACGGAGGGGTCATCCTCTTCATCAAGGGAGAAGGATTGGCATGGATGCCGTATAAACAGATCCAAGAGGTCATGAAGAAGGTGGACAGCAAGGAACTTCTAAAGAACTCGGTCTTTCTCGGAAGTGTGGTTGCGGCCTCGGTTGCTCACGTAGCACTTCTCCCCATCTTTGTCATCGATCGGTCGCTCAGTGGTCTGTACAGGATCTACTCTGACGAGCCCCCGAATAAGGTGCAGATGTACCTTCACAGTCTGATTGACCGCGTGGAGATCAAACGGATCAAGCTCAAGATGCTGTCGAAGCTCAATCAGAATCTCCCGCTTAAGGAGAGAAAAGGTAACGAGGTCCTGGAATTGTCGATCAGGCTGAAATACTTCGACGACATAGACCTGAATACCCTCGAGAAGTTCTCCGATTCTCTGAAGAAGCTGATGGTGGGATCCTACGAACCCCGGTTTACCCTCCCATTGACTACAGACATCCTGATTCTCACAGACGCTCTGGAGGAAGACGGTGCGAAAATTGAGTACATCGACATCACGAGGGAGGAGATCGCAAGTGCTCAGAACTACCATATTGAGGACGAGTCAGCTGTAGCCGACGATGAGGTCGACCTGTAACCAGAAATCCGGATCTTCGGAGAACCTCTCCAGTACCTCTTCAAGGAGTTTAGGATCGGACCTGAGCTGGTCAATGAAGCTGTTCGGCCACGCAGCTACGATGTGAATATTCCCATCGGGAAGTGCGCCGAGGATGAAGCCGACCTTTTGCTGGTTCTCTGCAACTACCCCGAGAAGCACCCATATAGCGAGGTTGGTGACGTCCTCGTTCGTATCGGAGATTATCTTCTTCAGATTCTTGAAGAGCGAGTAGTGGTCGAACTTCGCGGTCTTGATGATGACCGAGTCAATAAAGTTCCTCTCAATTGTTGGCTCACCCAAGAGGTTTGATGTGTCGGTGAAGATCAGCTCAAGATCGTCGTCCTCGTCCTCTTCTACCCCCTCAAGGACGATTCTCCAGATCGCTTTCTCCTGATTGTCTTCCATTCTAAGAGACCTGTGATCTACTCGTTTAAAATACTACATGGAAATGTTGTAGCCATCTGCTTGCTCATTCTCATCATTTTTGATTCAGGAGTGGAAGGGACAATAAGAATTATATTATCAGCTTTTGAAAGACGATTGTGTCTGCATCCACACCCGGTAGTATTCTCAAGTTTAAGGAATTCAACGACAATGACAAGGCCTATACCATTCGACTTCTCGGAGGGATCATCGGTGGAATCATTGCAGGGTTAATTACCGGGCAGATGATGGCAAGCGGAACTGCTCCCTTCGTCTTCTCTTCCATAGGTTGGGGGATCTTCTTCGCTCAGAGCTTCGGACTGGCCTATCTCACCATGGTATTGTACGAGCTAAAGGATGCAAGGGGAGAGTGGAACTTCACAAGAGTTTGGAGACATGCTGTCTTCATGAATTTCATCATGTTCCTGTATTTCTGGACCGTGACCTTCGATTTCTACCTCTGATCTTGAAATTGAACGATATACATTTTTAGAACCTTGAAAATCATAGACCATGACTATCAAAAACGTCACTGTTATCGGCAGTGGACAGATGGGAGCTGGAATAGCACTCGTCTGCGCCACCAGTGGATACAAGGTGGTTATGAATGACATCGAGCAGAGATTTATCGACGGGGGGATGCAGAAGAACATCGCATGGCTCGACCGTCAGGTGGACAAGGGGCGGATGAGCAAGGAGGATCGGGATGCAGCAGCAGGTAATCTCTCGGGGATTCTCGATCTGGAGGAGGCGGTTAAGGATGCGGACATTGTCATAGAAGCGGTCATCGAGAACATGGATATCAAGAAGCAGCTGTGGTCAAAGGTGGGAGAGTACGCCAAGGAGTCCTGTATCTTCGGCAGCAACACGTCTTCCCTGTCCATCACCGAGATGGCGGTTGCGTCCAAGAGACCCGAGAAATTCCTAGGTACCCACTTCTTCAATCCCCCGGTGATCCTTCGACTTATCGAGTT